>JAAYLY010000104.1 GCA_012521625.1 Tissierellia bacterium
CCTTTGTATGTTTTTTTTAGCCAATTAACATTTTAGCAGGTTTATTTCACGAGTGCATTTTATTTTTAGAAAAAATAAATGTTAGGGTAAATTATTTTCCACCCCAACATTTATTATAGAACCTATATAAATAGCATACTAACTTTAAACTTATTTATTTTAACTTATTTATCTATAAAAAAGTAAATTGCTTAAAAAGATTTAAAATGCATATTTTAATTTATAATTAATCTCTTATATAAAGTAAAATTTACAAATTTTTTATTATTCTAATAATTGCTGATATATTTATCAGATACGTTGACTATATGATTTTAATGTGATAAAATCAGTTTAAGTAAATATTAACCTTATTAAGAGTGATGGAGGGAATGGGCCCGATGAAATCCGGCAACCTGTTTTTATAAAAACAAAGGTGCTAAATCCCACAGATGTAATTCTGAAAGATAAGGTCTATTTTTTAGCCTTTTCCTTTTGGAATAGGTTTTTTTTAACTTTAACATAGGAGGATTAAAATGAAAAAATGGTTTTTTACTTCTGAGTCAGTAACAGAAGGCCATCCAGATAAAGTATGTGACCAAATATCAGATGCCATATTGGATGCTATCTTAGAAAAGGACCCGGATGCTAGGGTTGCTTGCGAAACTTTAGCTACTACAGGTTTAGTTTTAGTTGCAGGTGAGATTACAACTAATTGTTATGTAGATATACCCAAAATCGTTAGACAAACAGTAGAAGAAATCGGCTATGTAAGAGCCAAATACGGCTTTGACGCAGATACATGTGCAGTACTTACTTCTATAAATGAACAATCTCCCGATATTGCCATGGGTGTAGACCAAGCTTTAGAGGCTAAATCCAATGGTGGGGATGAACTGGATAAAATCGGTGCAGGAGACCAGGGGATGATGTTCGGTTATGCCTGCAATGAAACAGAAGAATATATGCCACTACCAATTACCCTAGCCCATAAATTAGCTAGGAGGTTGGCGGAAGTAAGAAAGAATGGTACTTTAAAATATCTAAGGCCAGATGGTAAGACCCAAGTTACAGTTGAATACCATGACGGTAAGGCAGTTAGATTGGAAAATATAGTAGTTTCAGCCCAACACAGCCCAGATGTAACTCTAGATACCATCAGGGAAGATATCATAGAGCATGTAATCTATAAGACGGTTCCTTACGAAATGATAGATGAAAATACTAAAATCTATGTAAATCCAACGGGCAGATTCGTTATCGGTGGGCCTATGGGGGATGCCGGCTTAACAGGTAGGAAGATTATCGTAGATACCTATGGTGGCATGAGCAGGCACGGTGGAGGCGCCTTCTCCGGTAAGGATCCAACTAAGGTAGATAGGTCAGCAACCTATGCAGCCAGATATATTGCTAAAAATATAGTGGCAGCAGGCTTAGCTGACAAATGTGAAATAGGCTTAGCCTATGCCATAGGAGTGGCTAAACCTCTATCCATCTATGTAGATACCTTCGGTACTGGAAAGCTAGAGGAAGAGGAGATTAAACGCTTGATAGAAAAGAATTTCGACCTTAGACCAGCTGCTATCATAAGGGATTTAGACCTGAAGAGACCAATTTACAGGCAGACTGCAGCCTATGGACACTTCGGTAGGAATGACCTTGACCTACCATGGGAGAGGCTGGATAAGGTAGAAGCCTTAAAAAGGGGCTAATATGAGAGGTTAATATTTACTAGTTTTCTAAGGGATTCTTCTGAGGAAGGATCTCTTTTTTTTGTCATAAAATAACTACATATGCTATAATATTCACATAAAGACTGGGGGTATAAGCTTGCTAGTAATAGAAGGGATTGTTGAAGAGGTTATATTTAGGAATGAATCCAACGGCTATACAGTTGCAAAATTAAATACTTCCGATGGGGTAATAACCATAGTGGGTAATGCTCCCTTCATAAATCTAGATGAGATGGTGGAAATAGAGGGGGATTGGGTCTACCACGACCGCTTTGGAGAGCAATTTAATTTTAACAGGATCAAAACCACCCTCCCTTCCACCTTAAAGGGGATTGAAAATTACCTATCTTCAGGCTTGATACCCCATATTGGGCCAAAGACGGCAAAGAAGATAGTGGACCGCTTCGGCATGGATTCATTGGATATAATTCAATATAATCCCGAAAGGTTGAAGGAAATTCCCGGCATAGGCCATAAGAAATTAGAGAAAATCACCAAGGCCTTTGAAGACCACAGGGAACTAAGGGAAATAATGGTGTTTTTACAGCAATACGGTATTACCGTCAACAACGGAATTAAGATTTATAAGAAATATGGCCGGGAGACTGTAAAGATCATCAGCGAAAACCCCTATAGGTTGTCGGAGGACATACACGGTATCGGCTTTAAGACGGCAGATAATATTGCCAAAAAGATGGGAGTCCATAATGAATCCCCCTTTAGGGTAGAGGCGGGCCTAAAATATATCATGATGAATAGCGGTGGCGATGGACACTGCTATCTCCCCAAGGAGGAATTAGTTAATAAAGCTGTTAAACTCTTGGGTGTAGATGCTGAAGCCATTGAAGATGCCATTAGGATCCTAGCCTTAAGGCAAAATTTCCATATAGTAAAGGAAGATGATGCTACCCATATCTACTACATGCCCTACCATGTGGCGGAAAATAATGTGGCTAGGAAGATTATAGAACTTTCTAGGGTTGATTTTGGCCAGTTGGATTTAGATATTGAAGAAGCTATAAAAAAAATAGAAGAAGAGGAAGGAATCTACTTTGGGAATAAGCAGGTTGAGGCGATTAAGGAATCCATTAAGAATGGTGTAGTCATCATAACCGGTGGGCCAGGAACGGGTAAGACTACCACCATTAATGCCATTATAAAGATATTTGAGGATTTAGGCTTGAAAGTAGTTCTAGCAGCCCCTACAGGTCGGGCAGCCAAGAGGATGACTGAAACCAGCGGAAGGGAAAGCCAGACCATCCACCGCCTGCTGGAGTATTCCTTTATGGATTCCGATGAGGAAATGGCCTTCAGCAGGGACGAGGACAGCCCCATAGATGGGGATGTGGTAATAATAGATGAGGCATCTATGATAGATATATTGCTGATGAACAGCCTACTTAAGGCTATAGATCCTGGTACCAGGGTCATCTTTGTAGGGGATGTGGACCAGCTACCCAGTGTGGGAGCTGGTAACGTCTTGAAGGACCTGATGGACTCCGGCTGCATAAGGGTGGTAAAGCTGGATGAAATCTTTAGGCAGGCGGAGGAGAGCATGATCATAGTCAATGCCCACCGGATCAACAAGGGAGAACTTCCCATCTTAAATGAAAAGGATAAGGACTTCTTCTTTATTTCGGAAAAGGACAGCCTTAAGACCCTAGATACCATTATAAGCTTAGTAAGGGAGAGGCTTCCCAGCTATTATAGCCTAGACCCAATTAAGGACATTCAGGTCCTAACCCCTATGAAAAAGGGGGATGTGGGTATAAATTCCCTCAATAAGCATCTCCAAGCAGCCCTAAACCCCAGGGACAAATCTAAGGCGGAAAAGCAGGTAGGTGACCAGATTTACCGGGTGGGGGATAAGGTAATGCAGATTAAAAATAATTATAAATTGAAGTGGAAGATCCTAAATGAGGGTATTATTATAGAAGAGGGGGAAGGGGTATTCAATGGTGACCTTGGCTATATTACGGAAATAGATGAGGAGGAGAATACTTTAACTGTCCTGTTCGATGAGGAGAAGGAAGTTGTATATGAGTTTTCAGACCTGGATGAGATAAGGCTATCCTATGCCATTACAGTCCACAAGTCCCAGGGAAGCGAGTTTCCCGTAGTGGTCATGCCCATACACTGGGGACCTCCTATGCTATTAACTAGAAATCTGCTTTATACCGCCATCACTAGGGCTAGGGAGTTGGTGGTATTAGTGGGGGATCTTAAATATCTAAATATGATGATAAATAATAACCGGATCACCAAGAGGTATTCTTCCTTGGACAAAAAGATTAAGGATTTTCTCAATCCTTTAATCAATCCTAGCATCTAAATTCCTTAGGATTAGAGGTGGGTTTATGAGCCTGATAAAAGCTCTAAATGGCCTACTCTTTCCCACTAGGAATCTTTGCTACCTCTGTGGGGAAAGGGCCTATAATTTAAGGGATCATATCTGTAGGGATTGTTATAATTTTTTAGATATAGTCCATAGGGAAGTAGACTTAAACTCACCCTATATCCATAGGGCCTACTATACCCTAGTCTATAATAGGTATATGAGGGAGGTCATAGCTGATTATAAGTTCAATGGGAAAAGTTACCTCTATAAGCCACTAGCCCTTTTGATGCTTAAGACCATTGAGGAAAAAGCCTTAATAGATGAAATAGACATAATCATGTATATTCCAGCCCATAGGAGGAAGGAGGCCAAGAGGGGCTATAACCAGGCTGAGCTTTTGGCCAGCTATATTGGGAAGCTCTTAGATAAGGAAGTTTCCCACAGCCTTATTAAAACTAGATATACTAGGGATCAGGGAAAGTTAAGTAGGTTAGAACGGATGAATAATTTAAAGGATTCCTTTAAAATAAGGGCTAGGGAAGAGATTAGGGGTAAGACCATACTGCTAGTTGATGATATTATTACAACTGGTACCACCATAGAGGAAGTTGGAAAAATACTCATAAAAAATCAGGCTAGGAAAGTCTATGGACTTGCCCTAACCTCTAGCAAAAGCTTATAGGGAGACCTATAGGCTTTTTATATGTTTAAATAATAAACTCCTTTCCCTATCTATTTTGTAACCATGGACCTTAAAATATTCAATAGTTGCATTTATTTCTCCCCCTAAAATTATGATGATGCTGCTGATATAGAGCCAGATTAGGAGGAGGACTATGCCCACCAAGCTACCGTAGGTTACTGCATACCTGCCAAAATTATTGACATAATAGGAAAAGAAGATGGATATGATCATCCAACCTAAGGATGCAAAGATAGCTCCTGGAAGGGTAGAAGATAAGGTTATATCATTTATCTTATCGGTACAGGGGCTAAACTTATATAAAAGGCCGAAAATCAAGATCATATAGGCCAGGGGAATTATTATCCTTAGGTAGGACCATAGATATACAAAGATGTCTACCCTATCGA
>JAAYLY010000008.1 GCA_012521625.1 Tissierellia bacterium
ATAATGGCCCTAAATCCAGGAATAGATCCAAATAACCTACAAATCGGTCAGGTAATCTGTATACCTAGGGATGAAAGGCCAGCCTGCGATGGTATGTATTACGTAGTAAGACCTGGGGATACCCTATACTCAATTGCAAGGAAATATAATGTTAGCTTGGCAGAATTAATAGCTGCTAATCCAGGCATCGATCCAGATAGGTTGCAAGTAGGTCAGCTTATTTGTATTCCAAAAGGCAAACCTAGTCCGAAACCATGTCCAGGGGGACATATCTATGTAGTTAAAGAAAGTGATACCTTATCCTCCATATTATTAAAATTCAATATATCAGTTATGGACCTAATGGCTGGTAATCCTAATCTAGATTTAGATAGGATAAGGGTAGGTCAAGAGCTTTGCATACTAGCTCACAAGGATAGGGGATGTCCTTGTAAGAAAGGAACTAAGGCCTACACCATAATGCCATCAGATGTTCCTTCTCATGGTTCAGTTATAGCAGCCTTGGCTATGAAGTTTAATACTAGCGTATCCTATCTATTGAAGATAAATCCAAATATGCCACCGGGTGACTTTAAACCTGGAGCAGAAATCTGTATACCAGACTAAATCTGTATATTAGACTAATAAATACCCTCCTAGTGAGGGTATTTTACTTTATTAAAGTATTTAATATTACAAATTTTTGTAATTATAGTATAATATAGTTATGATAATTGCTTACTTGCATTTGGAGGAGAGGATTGAATGTCAATACTTCATGTTGGCTTAGATGTAGGATCTACTACTGTAAAATTAGTAGTTCTAAATAGTTCCTATGAATTGTTATATGGCAGCTATAGAAGGCATTATTCTGACATCAAAAGTTCAGTAAGAGAAGTAGTACTAGATGCCTATAAGAATTTTAAAAATGATAGGATAACCATGATGGTTACAGGTTCAGGTGGTTTAGCAGTAACAAAGTGGTTAGACATTCCCTTTATACAGGAAGTTGTAGCTTCAACTAGAAGTATACAGCATCTGATTCCTGATACGGATGTGGCCATAGAGTTAGGGGGAGAAGATGCGAAGATTACATATTTAGGAAGGGCTTTAGAACAGAGGATGAATAGCATCTGTGCAGGTGGAACAGGAGCCTTTATAGATCAAATGGCTTCCCTATTGGAAACGGACGCGGAGGGATTAAATGAATTAGCCAAGGGTCACAAGACCATCTATCCAATTGCATCAAGGTGTGGAGTATTTGCCAAGACAGACGTACAAGCCTTGATAAATCAAGGGGCTTCCAAGGAGGATATTAGTGCTTCGGTCTTACAATCAGTAGTAAATCAAACCATATCAAACTTAGCTTGCGGTAGGCCCATTAAGGGAAGGGTAGCTTTTCTAGGAGGACCATTACACTTTCTTTCTGAACTGAGGAATAGATTCATTGAGACATTAGACTTAGAAGAGGACGATATCATATATCCTGAAAACTCACAGTTATATGTGGCTATAGGAGCTGCTATCTCATCTGCAGAAGAAAAACCCATATCCTATGAAAAATTAAAAGACTTATTGGATAAGGACGGTAGCGGGGAAAGGGTGGAAATAAGAAGACTTAGACCCTTATTTAACAATAGGGAAGAATATGAAGAATTCAAGGCCCGTCATCATAAGCAGAGGATTGAAACAAAGGATCCAGCTAATTATAATGGTAAGGCCTATTTAGGTATAGATGCTGGCTCTACTACAACCAAGGCTGTGCTTATCAGCGAGGATAAGGAAGTTCTATATACCTATTACGGTAATAATAAGGGTAAACCCTTGGATCAAGCCATATTAATACTGAAGGATATATATAAGAAGATGCCTCATATTCCCATTACTTATTCCTGCGTGACAGGCTATGGCGAGGAGTTTATAAAAGCAGGTCTAAAAATAGATGTTGGAGAAGTGGAGACCTTAGCCCATTATAAGGGGGCAAGCCATTTCCAAAAGGATGTAGACTTTATCCTAGATATAGGTGGCCAGGATATGAAATCTATGAAGATTGTAGATGGGGTAATTGACGACATCCTTTTAAATGAAGCCTGTTCATCTGGCTGTGGTTCCTTTATAGAAACCTTTGCTAAATCCGTCAATATGACGGTGGAGGAATTCCTAGCTGAAGGACTTTTTGCCAAGAATCCTGTTGACCTAGGCTCCAGATGTACGGTCTTTATGAACTCTAAGGTTAAGCAGGCACAAAAAGAAGGGGCCACCATAGGGGATATAGCAGCAGGTCTGTCCTATTCAGTAATAAAAAATGCCCTTCAAAAAGTTATCAAGGCAAGGGATCCAAAGAGCCTAGGAAAGAAAATCGTAGTTCAGGGTGGTACCTTCTACGGGGATGCCATCCTTAGAAGTTTTGAGCTCATCTCAGATAGGGAGGCCATTAGGCCAAATCTATCAGGCCTTATGGGTGCATTAGGCGCTGCCATAATAGCCAAGGAAAGGTGTAAAGGCAGGGAATCTACTATTTTAAAAGCTCATCAGTTGGAAAGCTTCTCCTATAAGACTACCCAAGGCAGGTGCGGTAAGTGTGGAAATAACTGCTTATTAACTATAAATAGATTCTCCGACGGCAATAGCTTTATAACTGGTAATAGGTGCGAAAGGGGATCTGGCATCAATTTAGTAGAAGATAAGTTACCAAACCTCTTTGATTACAAATATAAGAGGGCCTTTGCTTATAAGCCTTTAGCCCTTAAAGAAGCTCCAAGGGGAGCAGTAGGGATACCCAGGGTACTAAATATCTATGAAAACTATCCCTTCTGGCATACCTTCTTTACAGAGCTGGGCTTTAGGGTTGAATTATCTACCGAGTCTAGCAGAAGTGTATACGAAAGTGGTTTAAGCTCTATACCAAGCGAGACGGCTTGTTATCCTGCTAAAATTAGCCATGGCCATATTATGGATTTAATCCAAAAGGGTGTTAAATTTATTTTTTATCCATCGGTATTCTATGAGGAGAAGGAAGACCCAAGGGCTGATAACCATCTGAACTGCCCTGTAGTTGCAGGTTATCCAGAGGTTATTAAAAACAATATCCAGGAGATTCAGGATAAGAATATTCTCTTTTTAAATCCATTTATCACCTTAGATAATAAGAAGAGCTTAGGTAAGGAGTTATATAAGGCCTTAAGTTCCTTTAATATAAGCTATAAGGAGATAAGGGTAGCTTTAGATAAGGCCTGGGATGAGATGCAGAACTATAAGGCTGATATAAGGGCAGAAGGGGAGAAGGTAGTTAGATACCTAGAGGATAATGACCTACAAGGTATAGTTCTATCCGGTCGACCTTATCATATAGACCCAGCCATAAACCATGGTATTCCTAGCCTTATTACTTCCCTAGGAATGGCTGTCTTAACGGAGGATAGTATAGACCATCTGGGTGAGCCCAAGAGACCTTTCAGGGTATTAGACCAGTGGACCTACCATTCTAGATTATATAGGGCTGCTGATTTCGTATCCAAACATAAGAACTTAGAACTGGTACAGCTAAACTCCTTTGGTTGTGGCCTAGATGCTGTGACCACCGACCAAGTTCAGGAAATATTGCAGAGTCGAGGCAAGATCTATACCCAATTGAGGATAGATGAGATAAGCAACCTGGGAGCGGCTAAAATTAGGATCAGGTCCTTAAAGGCTGCCTTAGACGAAAAGGAAGGTGGACCAGCGAAGGAAAGGCAAATATATGGTGAGAGGATCCTATTTACTAAGGAAGATAGGAAGAGGCATACCATCTTAATGCCACAGATGGCTCCAATTCATTTTAGGTTATTAGAGGGGCTCTTTAGGGATTATGGCTATGATTTAGTAGTTTTGGAAGAGGTTCAGGAAGATGCAGTAGATGAGGGCTTAAAATATGTCAATAACGATGCTTGCTATCCATCTATAATTGTCATAGGACAGTTTATTGCCGCCCTAAAATCAGGTAAGTATGATCCTAACAATACATCCCTCTTGATAAGTCAGACCGGTGGTATGTGTAGGGCTTCTAACTATGTAGGCTTCTTAAGGAAGGCCCTTAAGGAATCTGGCTTTTCCAATGTTCCCGTTATTAGTGTGAGCGCCCAAGGAATTGAAAAAAACCCTGGCTTTACCATAAGCTATGGCCTATTAAAGAGGGGAATAATGGCCGTATTATTAGGAGATCTATTGATGAGGGTATCTTTAAGGGTAAGGCCTTATGAGAAGATAAAGAACTCCACCAATATGCTCTTAGACCAATGGATAGAAGAATTACGGGGAAATTTAAGGAATATGACCTATAAGAACTTCCTTCAATATGCTAGGAATATAGTTAAGTCCTTTGATGAAATAGAAATCCTAGATATACAGAAGCCTAAGGTGGGTATAGTTGGTGAAATATTATTAAAATACCACCCTATGGCCAATAACCAGTTGGTTAAGGTCTTAGAGGCTGAAGGAGCTGAAGTGGTGGTGGGAGATATTGCTGACTTCCTCTTGTATTGTGTATATAATGCGGAGTTTAAGAGTAAGCATCTGGGTAAGGGGGCTGTAGGTAGTCTAGTTAGTGAGATAGGTATCAAATATATAGAACACTTTAGAAAGCCTATTAGGGAGATACTAAGTATGAGTAAGAGGTTTAATCCACCATTGACTATAAAGGAATTAGGCCAGCTGGCAGAAAAACTAATCTCCCTAGGGAACCAATCTGGTGAAGGTTGGCTGTTGACTGCTGAGATGATGGAGCTTATCGAAAATGGTGCAGAAAATATTGTATGCGTCCAGCCCTTTGGTTGTCTCCCAAATCATATAACGGGCAAGGGTATGATTAAACCTATAAGGGAGATCTATCCAAATGCCAACATAGTCCCTATAGATTATGACCCAGGTGCCAGCGAAGTCAATCAGCTAAATAGGCTCAAGTTGATGTTATCTAGGGCTGAAGTCAATTTAGTAGGTAAAGGTAGGAGAGAGGAGTCTTCCCTAGCCAAATAGTAGTTAAATAGCATTAAAAAATAGGAAAGTTCCTAAAGGACTTTCCTATTTTAAACAAAAGTTTTTGGCGGAATCATATGAAGAAGAGCCTTTTTTTATTATCTATTTATCTTTTATAAGGCCATTTATTGGGTAATAATATAAACAAGATAATAAGGGAGGTATAGAGATGAGTGAAGCACTTAACAATAGAGAATATAGGCGTGAGAAACTAAAGGAAGTTATCAGGGAACTACATGCTGGTAAGACGGTGGATGAAGTAAAGGAAAAGTTTGCTGAGGTAATAGACGGGGTTTCTCCTAGGGAGATTTCCATGCTGGAAGTAGAGCTGGTTAAAGAGGGTCTTCCCATAGAAGAGATTCAAAACCTTTGTGATGTCCATGCTGCAGTATTTAAGGGCTCTCTAGATGAAATACACCATCCTGAGCAGGTACCAGGCCATCCCATACACACTTTTAAGAAGGAAAATGAAGCCATAATAAAGCTTTTAGATGTAGATATAAAAAGGCAGTTAGAGGCCTTTAAGAAGGATGATTCAAAAGAAAATGTCTTTAAGCTTTTAGAGCTGGTAAACCTCCTATGGGATATAGATAAGCATTATGATAGAAAGGAAAACCTAGTATTCCCTTACTTAGAGAAGTATGGTATTACAGCTCCCCCTAAAGTTATGTGGGGGGTTGATGATGAAATTAGGGCCTTAATCAAGGATGTAAAGCTGAGCTTGACTAATTATCTAGGAGAGAAGGAAGAGCTAGTTGAAAAATTAAATCAGGCTACGGAGCAGATCAAGGAGATGATCTATAAGGAGGAGAACATCCTATTTCCTATGTGTCTAGAAACCCTAACGGAAGACGAATGGATTACCATCTATAAGGAATCCGATGAAATCGGATACTGTTTAATAACTCCTGATAGGGAGTGGGAATATAAGCGAATAAAAAAGCAGGATGAGGAAGTTGAGGAGGATGTAATAGATTCCAACGGCCGGATTAAGTTTGAAAATGGCTCCTTAACTGTGGAACAAATAAGGGCTATTTTTGAAACTATACCAGGAGAGATCTCCTTTGTAGACCAGGATAATAAGGTAAGATTTTTTACCAAAGGAGAAGATAGGATTTTCACTAGGACTAAGGCAGTAATTGGAAGGGAAGTGGAGAACTGCCATCCACCTAAATCCCACCATATAGTGGAAAAGATCGTAAAGGACTTTAAAACTGGCAAGAAGGATAGGGAAGATTTCTGGATTCAAAAAGGGGATATGTTCATCTTGATAAGATTCTTTGCTGTAAGGAATGAAAAGGGAGAATACCTAGGCACCATGGAATATGTTCAAAATGTAGGACCAATAAGAAAACTTGAGGGAGAAAAGAGGTTATTAAGCGATTAAAAACCATATAGGATACCTATAATAAATATTTATAAAAAGAGGCTATAAGCCTCTTTTTTGTATCTAATTTGTAAACTGGACTTTTATATTTTTAATTGTAATTACACCTTTAATGTAGTATTATTGTAATAGTAGCTTTTGGATAGAGTAGAAGATTAGACTTGAGGTGTAGCAATGAAGAGAAAATTTATTATAACATTTATTTTATCCTTAATAGCTTTTACTATTCTTTATTCTACTTTATGGTTTAAAGTCTTTGAAAAGGAGACGGTGGCAGCTCCTGGTGATGAAATTGTTATGGAAGATGACGATGTTATAGAAGATGATTATAAATTACCAGTAGATAATGAAATAGTATTCTTGATGATGGGCGTTGACTCTAATGATATGAAGAACTATAGGGGTATAAGAACGGATACCCTTATGCTATTTAAGGTGAATTTTGATACGGGAAAAATCGATATTCTATCCCTACCAAGGGATACCAGGGTATTGGTTAGGGGTAAGGAAGATAAGCTAAATCACGCCCACTCCTACGGTGGTACTAACCTAACCATCAGAACTGTAGAAGATTTCCTTGGTATAGATTTAAATTACTATGTAAAAGTGGACTATAAGGCTGTAAAAACTATAGTGGATGCAATCGGTGGAGTGGAGATAGACGTTCCACAGAGGATGAAGTATAAAGATCCTACAGCTAATCCGCCATTAAATATCGACATAATGCCAGGATTACAAGTACTAGATGGCCAACAAGCCCATGATTTCCTAAGGTTTAGATCTGGTTATGCAGATGGAGATTTAGGCAGGATAAAGGCTCAGCAGTACTTTATGAAGGAACTGATAAAGCAAACACTACAGCCTAAGAATATCTTAAAGTTACCTAAGTTGGTGGAAACTTATTTCGAATATGTAGAAACTAATATACCTTTTAAATTAATATTAAAAGGTGTAGGGGCTGCAAGAAATATAGATACGGAAAATATTAATACTGCCACAATTACTGGTACCAATAAGA
>JAAYLY010000009.1 GCA_012521625.1 Tissierellia bacterium
GATGAATATTAAAAATGTATATAAATCAATAATGGATATAAATGATAGCTATAGGTGGTTTTTATTTCCTAGGGGAAAATAAAATTAGGCTGGTGAATCTACAGTTGGAAAGGGAAAAAATATTAAAATTAAGCTATAAGGTCCTTAGGCTGGTATTAGGCCTTTTCGTATTTGCTGCAGGCTCTGTATGCATAATCAATGCGGCCATTGGAGTAGCACCCTGGGACGTCTTTCACCAGGGAGTATCCAATGTAACAGGTATAACTATAGGTAGGGCCAATATCTATAGTGGGGTTGTTATAATAATTATAGATATCCTATTAGGGCAAGCTGTGGGCTGGGGAACCCTAGCAAATATGATCTTAATAGGGTCCTTTATCGATTTTCTAATGTTAAACAACTTAATACCCAGCTTTCAAAGCTTTTTACCTAGCTTAATACAATTATTTATAGGGATAATTCTACATGGCTTAGGAGTCTTCCTATATATAGCCGTAGGCTGGGGAGCCGGCCCCAGGGATGGTTTATTAGTTGTACTTACCAAGAGGACCGGCGGGTCCGTCAGGTTGATTAAGACCATTATGGAGGTAACGGTGGTAGCTATAGGCTATCTATTAGGCGGTAACCTAGGTATAGGTACTATTATCCTAGCCCTATTGAGCGGACCAATTTGGCAGTATATCTTTAAGATTTTTAAATTTAATATCAATGAAGTCCAACACCGCTTTATCCAGGAGGATATTAAAATCTTAAAGGAAAAGCTTGCAAAAACCGAGGAACCAACCCCTTAGGCTAGGGGTTGGTTTTTATAGTTCTATAATTTGATTTTTATGCCTTATATCCACAATCTTAGTATGGGGACAATGGACCTTGTGGATAAATCTTTGGGAAATCTCGTACTTTTCTCAAGCATGCATGGGGATGAAATATCTAGGCTTCAATTTTTCTATAAAATACTCTCCACCCAGATGGAAGTAGTCACCTAGCCTAGGATCCACTGGGAAGAAGGCCAGATGCAATATATTCAACCTTAAGACCTAAGCTATCCAAAATATCAACTCCTTTACTCTTTAATATTACCCCTATTATAGCAAAATTAACCTTCACATAAATTTCACATTTTTTACATAAAGCCTTGATAATATTTGTCTAGGATAAGATGTAAGGAGGAGATAAGATGGACGAAAAAAGGGATTTTGAAGATATCAACTTCCAGCTAGTGGAGGCTGAAGAAGAGGAAAGGGAAGTTAATAACCCTTCTAAAGCTGATGGTAAGTATGCTTATTCTAGCTCAAGGCCTAAAGGGTCTTTTAGGGGAAGTTTTATCTCCTATGTGGCCATAGCCCTAGTGGCTTCCATATTAGGTGGCTTAGTTGCCCTTTACCTTGGACCTAGCTTATTTGAAAACTTAGGCATAGAAACTTCCAGGCAGTATCAGGCAAGCCCAATAAATATAAATACTTCTGATGATATAGACACGGTTACTGCAGTAGTTAAGAAGGCCATGCCTTCGGTAGTAGGTATTACTACCGTGGAGACCCAAAGATCCATCTTTGGGGATTTAGAAAGGGAAGGGCTAGGCTCTGGGGTCATAGTAGATAGGGATGGTTATATCTTAACCAATTCCCATGTGGTGGCCAATGGGGCTGCCAAGGAGATAACAGTCCTCTTTGATAATGGTGAGCAGGCCTCTGGTCAAGTAATCTGGAATGACGCTACCCTTGATTTAGCCATAGTAAAGGTGGATATGACCAACTTGCCGGCTGCTGAGCTGGGGGATTCTGATAGTTTGGAAGTTGGAGAATTGGCCATAGCCATAGGTAACCCACTTGGTTTGGAGTTCCAAAGAACGGTAACCTCTGGTATCATATCAGGCCTTAATAGGTCCATCCGCATCGATCGGGCCACGGTAATTGATGATTTGATTCAGACCGATGCCTCAATAAATTCAGGCAACAGTGGAGGTCCTTTATTAAATAAGTACGGCCAGGTCATAGGTATAAATACAGCCAAGATTAAAAGTGCTGAAGGTTTAGGTTTTGCCATCCCCATAAATTCTGCTAAGGCAATAATAGAGGAGGTTATTGAAAAGGGTACCTTTGAGACCGTAGTCTTAGGCGTATCCATATTCAATGTGGAGGAATATGAAGCCAGACTTGGTATAGACTTGGGGGTAGATGAAGGTGTAGTAGTTGTGGAAGTAGTACCAGATTCTCCAGCAGATAAGGCTGGTATTGCCCTTGGTGATGTAATAATAAAAATAGATGATGAAGAGATTGACTCAACTATAAAGCTAAAGAAGGCCTTATTTAACTATAGGGTAGGGGATAAGGCTAGTTTAACTGTCTTAAGGAATAAGGAAGAGATTAAATTAGATGTGGTTTTTACAGATATAAAGAAAAACTAGTTAAGTAGGGGGCTGTAACAAAATATACAACCCCTATTTTTATTTCTTAATACATAGATTGAGGAAATAAGATTTCAATAATATTATGATTATAATTCAATAAATAACTAAAATCCCAGGAGGCTATGGGTGGGAAAAATAAGAGTAAAATTTCTTATAAATATACTTGACAACTAAGCCTATATGCTTTAATATATTACCATAACAAAGTAGATATGCGATGAAGGAAAATAGTATGGATGGACCTTTTATTATAGAGAGTACCCTGGCTGGTGGAAAGGGACATAAAAGCCATTCAGAACACATTCCGGAGCAAGGATCCGAAAGGTTTTAACCCAGTAGGCGTCCTCGGCCTAATCATCCGTTAAAATGATTAGTATGTGGTAGCATACTTACTGAGGCTGGTATCGTGAGGTATCAGCGAATTAAGGTGGGAACACGTGAGCGTAAGCTTTCGTCCTTAGATAGGATGAAGGCTTTTTTTATTTAATAAAGCTATAGATATCACTTAACAATTCATAATAAAACTAATAATTAAAAACAAAATGGAGGTTATGATAAAAATGAAAAGAGCTAAAGCTTTAATAATTTTAACCTTAGTACTTAGCTTATTACTAACAGCCTGTGGCAATAAAGAGGAAAGTCTAGATACATGGAATGAAATTGAGGAGAGGGGCACTATTATAGTAGGTCTTGACGATACCTTCGTTCCAATGGGCTTTAGGGATAACAATGGTAATTTAATCGGCTTCGACGTAGATTTGGCTAAAGAAGCAATAAGCAGAATGGGTTTAGAAGTTGAATTTCAACCTATCGATTGGAATCTTAAGGAACAGGAGTTGGATTCTGGAAATATTGACCTTATATGGAATGGTTATTCTATATCGGAAGAAAGAAAGGAGAAGGTTAATTTTACAAAGCCTTATTTAGATAATAAGCAGATTATCGTAGCCCTTAGCTCTTCTGATATAGAAACTATAGATGATTTGGCTAGTAGGATAGTATGTACTCAAAACTCCTCCAGTGCCCTCCAGGCCATTGAAAGTTCAGGGTTAAAGGAAAGCTTTAAGGATGGAGAAGTAATCCTATTTGATACCTATACTGAGGCCTTTATGGATCTTGAGGCAGGTAGGGTAGATGTAGTGGTAGCTGATGAGGTATTGGCCAAATACTATATCAGCGAAAGAGGAGAAGAAAACTACAAAATAGTGGATGGAGACTTTGGAGATGAGGAATATGGTGTAGGGGTTAGAAAAGGGGATAAGACCCTGTTAGAAAAGCTTAACCAAGCCTTAGATGAGATGAAGGCTGATGGAACTGCTGCTGAGATTTCAGAGAAGTGGTTTGGGGAAAATATAGTAAAATAGGTGACGACTATGGATTATATTATAGATGTACTGCCCTTTATGTTAAGGGGATTTAAGACCACCCTATGGGTATTTGCAGTCACAGCTATTTTTTCAATCCCCTTAGGGGTCTTAGTTTGCTTATTAAGAATGTCTAAGATTAAGCTAGTTAGTTATTTTATGCAGCTTTATATCTTGATCATGAGAGGGACCCCCCTTCTCCTGCAGATCATCTTCATATTCTTTGGCCTTCCCCTAGTAGGTGTTGTCTTAAATAGGGAGGTGGCTGCGGCTGTGGCCTTTATCTTAAATTATGCTGCCTATTTTGCAGAAATATTTAGGGGGGGAATTAATTCCATTGACCAAGGTCAATTTGAAGCTGCTAAGGTCTTGAAATTACCTAAGACTAGCACTTGGGTGGGGATCATCCTACCACAGGTTTTTAAGATTGTATTCCCATCCTTGGGAAATGAACTAATAACCTTGGTTAAGGATACCTCCCTAGTATATGTCCTAGGTCTAGGAGATATCTTAAGGGCAGCTAAGACCCTATCCAATAAGGACGCCTCTATAATTCCCCTCTTTATAGCAGGGGCGGCTTATCTAGTCTTTATTGGAATCCTGTCCTATGTCCTGAAAAAAGTTGAGAATAAGATGGCTTATTATAGGTAGGTGATGGCATGTTAGTAGTTGAAAATTTAAATAAATCCTTCGGCAGTAAACATGTGTTAAAGGATATAAACCTAAGAGTAAAGAAGGGTGAAATCCTAATGATTACTGGTAAATCTGGCGTAGGCAAGACTACCCTTATTAGATGTCTTTGTAGCTTAGAGAACTTTGATAGCGGAAGTATAAGATTTGAAAATGGAGATGAAGGAGATAATTCTATAGGTTTAGTATCTCAAAGCTTCGATCTCTTCCCTCATTTTACTGTTATGAAAAATATCACCTATCCTCTAATAAAGGCTAAGAAGTATAAAAAGCAGGATGCTATTAAAAAGGCTGAGGAATTAATAGAGCTTTTAGGCCTAAAGGGCTTGGAAGAAAACTATGAATTTCAGCTTTCGGGAGGTCAGAAGCAGAGGGTGGCCATTGCCAGGGCCCTAGCAATGGAGCCCCAATATATTTGTTTTGATGAGCCTACTTCAGCCCTAGATTATAAGTTAAGGGATAGTGTAGGTGAACTTATTAGGAAGGTGGCATCTAGGGGAATGGGTGTAATAGTTATCACCCATGATAGGGAGTTTGCTAAGAAATATGCCGATAGAATATTCCAATTAGGCGCATAATAGTCTTAACCCTTTTAGGTTAAGGCTATTTTTGTCTGTTGTAATTGGTTAGGACTTATAATATAATTTGCTAAAGCCTCCCTTGGAGGACCTTGGATAGTTAATTCTAATATTGGTTA
>JAAYLY010000105.1 GCA_012521625.1 Tissierellia bacterium
CTAGCCTCTTTTAATTACTTACTCCTAGCCTCTTTTACCTTAGCAACAAAAGCCTTTGCTGCATTGGTCATATCTTCTGGGCTTCCCTTAGTTAAGTTGCCTCCTACACCTACTGCTATACAGCCATTATTGATCCAGTCTGCAACATTGTCAAGGCTCACACCGCCTGTTGGCATCAATACGGCTTGTGGTAAAGGACCCTTAACAGCCTTTATAAAGGATGGGCCAAAGGCACTACCAGGGAATACCTTAATAACGTCGGCTCCAGCTTCCATAGCTGTAATCATTTCAGTTATAGTCATACAGCCAGGCATATATGGAACTTGATACCTGTTACATAACTTGGCTGTTTCTAAATCGAAGGCCGGACTTACAATGAATTTGGCACCTGCTAAGATGGCTATTCTTGCTGTTTCGCTGTCTAGAACAGTACCCGCACCAACTAATAATTCATCGCCGAATTCCTTAACCAGGTCTTTGATAACCTCATCAGCACCTGGCACTGTAAAGGTGATTTCGATGGAGTCGATTCCACCTGCCATACATGCTTTAGCGATGGTTTTAGCCTTTTCGCTATTTTCTGCCCTTACTACAGCTACTACGCCTACCTCTTCAATCCTTTTAAGAACTTCATATTTTCTCATAGGATTATCCTCTCCTTAAACAAATTTCGTATTATGAAACTAATTATTGTATTGCGAAACTCAACTAATTTATATTATAATTAATTATGAAATCACTTTCAATAGATAATGAAATATTTCACTAAACTTATAACCAACTAGGACCTAGTTTATTCAAATGTATGCTGTTTAATTTTTTTAGGGATAATAAATTAGGGTATATTAAAGTAGGTAAATTGTGTGGAATAATTATAGATATTTTGATATATTTAATAAAATTTATACTGAGAGGGGAAAGTTATGAGGATCCAATTTGAAGACATGGTTCAGGAGTTTAAAAGGGTATTGGTAAAGAAGGGCTTCAGTGAAGAAGATGCCTATGAATCGGCTAAACTATTTGCTGAAAATAGTTTAGATGGCGTCTACTCCCATGGACTTAACAGGTTTCCTAGGGTAATAGAATATATTGATAAGGGCTATATTGATGTGAAGGCTAAGGCAGAGAAGATTGATGGCTTCGGTGCCTTAGAAAGATGGGAGGGCAATCTAGGTATGGGAAATTTAAATGCTAAGATTGCCATGGACAGAGCCATAGAGTTATCAAGGCAGTATGGGGTTGGTGTAGTTGCTCTTAGAAACACCAACCACTGGATGAGGGGAGGTAGCTACGGCTGGCAAGCTGCCAATGCAGGCTGTATAGGTATATGCTGGACCAACACCATGCCCAATATGCCGGCCTGGGGTGCTAAAGATAGGAGGATAGGTAATAATCCCTTTATCATGGCTATTCCTAGGAGCAATGGCCAACATGTAGTTGTTGATACTGCTATGTCCCAATTTTCCTATGGAAAAATAGAAAGCTATAGGTTAGCAGGTAAACAGCTGCCTGTAGTAGGTGGATACGATACTGAAGGAAATTTAACCACGGATCCAGTTGAAATAGAAAAGACCTGGAGGGTGTTGCCTATAGGATTCTGGAAGGGTTCAGGTATGTCCATCGCCTTTGACTTAATAGCTGCTGTACTCTCTAGTGGTCTATCTACCTCAGAAATAGGAAATAATGAAGCTGAATATGGATTATCACAAGTATTTATAGCTATAGATCCTAAGAAGTTTTATAGTGAGGGAACAACATATGATATAATAGATAGGGTATTAAAAGATTTAAAGGAATCGGAACCTGCTGAGGAGGGAGGAAGGATCTCCTATCCAGGTGAGAGGACTTTAGCTACCAGAAGGTATAATCTAGAAAATGGTATACCAGTTGTAAAAGAGATTTGGGAAGCGATAAAGAAAATGTAGGAGATGATTAGATGGTAGGAGTAGTACAATCAGTGGATAGGGCCCTCTCCATATTGGAGCTAATATCTAATTATAATGAGGGCTTGGGCATAACTGACATAAGCGAAAGTTTAGGCCTTCATAAGAGTACGGTCCACAGACTATTAGGTACTTTAATCTACAAGGGATATGTAGTTCAAGATCAGGTTAGTTTAAAATATAAATTAACTACTAAGCTATTTGAATTGGGTAATAAGATTATAGAAGGGAAAGATATATTGGAGGCTTCAAAGGCCCATACGGAAGCCTTAATGAGGAGGTTAAATGAAGTAGTTCATCTGGTCATTAGGGATGGAACCGATATAGTATATATAGACAAGGTTGAAGCCAGTGACTCCTTTAGTATGATGCGGATGGCTTCCAATATAGGCAGGAGATCACCCCTTTACAGTACCTCTGTGGGCAAGGCCATGCTGGCCTTTATGGATGAGGAGGAAGTGGCTGAGATTTGGAACGCTTCTAAGATTGTGAAGTTAACAGAAAAGACTATTACGGATTTTGATGAATTTATGAAGGAATTGGAAAAGATCAGACAGTTAGGATATGCGGAAGACGATGAGGAGAATGAATTAGGTGTCAGATGTATAGGAGCCCCCATCTTTAATCGTTGGGGTGAAGTGGAAGGAGCCATAAGTATATCTGGCCCTACCATCAGGATTACTAAGGAGAAAATAGATGAAATTGCAGAGGAAGTAAAAAAATGTGCCTACTCAATATCTAAGGAACTTGGATATAGAGGATAATTAATAGATTGGAGAGAGATGTATGGCCAAAATGGATTTAGTTACTTTTGGTGAGACTATGATTTTGTTTAACCCCTTTAATAAGGGTCCTCTACGCTATGTGCACTCTTTGTAAACGTTGACTTAGGCGGATTGGAAGATTTCCAAATCGGTACTGACTATGTTGGTATGGGTATTGCCCAAGCAGAAGCCCTAATTGAATTAGTAGGCGATGAGGAAGCTAGGGGAGATTCTTGGTATATGTGGTGAAAATGGTGCAGGAAAATCAACCCTGATGAAGATTTTATCTGGTAGCTACGTAGATAGTGAATATGAGGGAGATATTTATGTAAATGGAAAAAGGTGGAATTCCACTCAGTTAAGGATGCACAAGACCAAGGAATTGAGATGGTTTACCAAGAGTTGAATATGATGTTAGATGCCTCAGTAGCAGAGAACCTATTCGTTGGAAATTTACCAAACCAATTAAGAGACAGTGGGGTTTCTTGTATCTATATTTCACATAAGTTAGATGAGGTCTATAGAATTTGTGATAGGGTACTGGTAATTCGTGATGGTCATACCATCTCATGCAGACCTATAGACCAAGTAAAGCAGCTGACTCTAATAGAGGAAATGGTTGGTAGGAAGGTTGAAAACCTTTATCCCAACAAGGAAAATGTGAATCGTATGGATGTTATCCATTAGGGAGAATATGGTTTTAGCTAGCCTGGATAAATTCAGCGATAAGGTATTTATGGATGAGAAGAAGGAAAGGGAAGAAGTTGATAAGATCTTGGAAGAATTAAGGATCAAGGCTCCAAGTATGGAGACTCAATTAGTGCAGCTTTCAGGCGGAAACCAACAGAAGGTAATCCTGGGTAAGTGGCTATTAAATAGTCCTAAAATCCTATTAATCGACGAACCTACAAAGGGTATAGACGTAGGTACTAAGGCAGACTTCTATAATATAATGGGTAGGTTAACGGAGCAAGGGGTAAGTATAATCATGGTTTCTTCTGATATGCCTGAGTTAATTTCCATGAGCGATAGGGTTATTGTATTTAGCAATGGTAGGATTTCACAAGAGTTAAAGAAGGGTGAAATAAGGTCAATATCTGGAAGAGGATTTCTAACGATAGGACACATTATAATAGGTTGAGAATACTGACTAATCTATATAGTAGAAATGAGAACGAAAAACTCTACCATGAGCATGTAAATATAATAAGGTGTATAATAGAGCAAGATCATGATAGTTTAGATAGATTCTATAAAAATCATATATATAGGGGGATGTATAACCTTACAGATATAGTCAGCAAGCTTAGTGATTATTTCGTTGATGGCTTAGCAAGATAAGATTAAATTCATGGCATCTTAGTTAGTTTGACTTACTAAGATGTTTTTTATTTTGAGATGTATACATAATATTGACAAGAATATACATGATGATATAATGTATTTGTATAAATTTTCTTACAAGGAAAAACGTTTGCCTTAATCTAAGAACAGGAGGTATTAGTATGAAAATGACCTTTAGATGGTTTGGCTCCAAGGATGATACGGTTACCCTGGATCAAATAAGACAGATCCCAGGAATTACAGGAGTAGTAGGCATGTTAACCGATATACCTGCAGGCGAAGTTTGGTCTGAGGAAAGGATTAGGGAATTAGTAGTGGAAGTGAATTCCTATGGACTTGAATTAGAGGTAATTGAAAGTGTAAATGTTCACGAGGATATTAAGTTGGGTCTTTCAACTAGGGATAAATATATCGAGAATTA
>JAAYLY010000106.1 GCA_012521625.1 Tissierellia bacterium
TACCATTATTAAGTTTTAGATTTAATAAAACTAATTTTAGATTTTGGCATCTACCCCATTGTCCATTGCCTAAAGCTTACTGAAATCTCAGTTCCCTCACCTACTTGACTATTAAGGCTAATTTTACCCCTATGATATTCTACTATATGTTTTACTATGGAAAGGCCCAGGCCTGTACTGTCTCTACCCCTAGACCTGCTCTCGTCTACTGTATAGAACCTTTCAAAGATCCTATCTTGATGTTCTGGGGGGATTCCCACTCCCGTATCCTTTACAGAAATAATAGCTTGAGGGCTTCTATCTACTATTTTTAGTTGAACAAGACCACCAGGATTAGTATACTTAATGGAGTTTTCCACCAGATTATATATTAAATCTGTAATCATTCCCCTATTACCCATAATGTAGATATTACTGCCCCAATATTCCAACTTAATATCCTTATCGTCAGCAAGGATCCTTAGATTATTTATAACTTCTTCACCTATGGGGTGAAGGTTTATAGGTTCCAGCTCTTTATCGGCAGATTCATCCTCGATTTTTGATAACTTAATTATATCGTCTATAAGGTTTAGGAGCCTTTGGCCCTCCTTTCTTATAATGGAGGCAAACTTAACTATGTCCTCCCCCTTGACCATGCCCCTTTCTATCATTTCTGCATATCCGTTAATAGATGTAAGAGGTGTTTTTAATTCATGGCTCACATTAGCTGAAAACTCCCTTCTCATCAGGTCTAATTTATGCTTTTCCGTAGTATCTACCACCAGCAGCAGCAAGCCCGTTAGGAAACCATTGCTTATGACAGGGTTGATATATATATCTAGGTATCTATTATTGTGCTGAATAATCAGCTCCTTGCTGGCTTTTTCCTTAATGGATTTATCTAAGGTCTGGTTTAGGTCCATATTCCTACACAGGTGGATGAAGTTTTTACCAGAATATATATTATCCCGACTCCCATTAAATAGCCTAATACCACTCTTGTTGATGGATAAAATTCTCTTATTATCATCCAATAAGATAATCCCTTCCCCCATACTGGAGCTGATAACATCTAATAGTTGGGCCTTCTCCTCTAATTCCCTGTTGCTTTCTTTTATAAGCCTATTTTGACTTTCTAGTGTCCTTATGAGGGGGGAGAGTTCCTCATAGACTATCAATTGCTCATATTCCTCTTCACCTATCTTCCTTTGAAGCTTTTTAGTCAATAAGTCAATGGGTCTTAAAATATGTTGGGCTAGAAGGGAGGAGGAATAGAAGGATAGGATGGAAATGATGATAATGACCAAAATAATTGCTGGTATAATCTTTGAAAATAGGCTAAATATATTTTCCCTTTCTAGGGATACCCTGAGGACCATATTATCCTCTAATTTTAGGGCATAGTAATAGGTATCCTGGCCTAGGGTATAGGAATAGCGGATGGATTCCCCCTCTCCCTTTTCTAAGGCAGCCTGAAATTCTGGTCTATCCCTATGATTTTCCATCTTGCTGGCATCAGCCCTGTTATCGTATAAGACTTTACCCTCCAAGCTTAATAGGGTTATCCTAAGGGCCAATTGATTCCTGTTGGAAAGTTCCTCCAGCTCAATTCCTTCTGAAGTAATAAGCTTAGAAAGGAGTTGACCCTTTTCCTTTAGGGAATCCATCTTGCTCCTGGTTTCGAATCTATAGAATACAAGGCTAATAAAAAGGGCCACTAAAATAGTAATGGCCATAGAGAGTAAGAAAACATTCCGGTGTATCTTACTTTTCATACTATTTCTCCCACTTTATAACCTACATTCCTTACTGTTTGGATATACTTGCCGTACTTGCCTAACTTCTGCCTGAGGGTACCTATATGGACATCTACCGTACGGGTCTCTCCTTCAAAATCATAGCCCCAGACTTCATTCATAATCATTTCCCTAGATAGGACTATATTTTGGTTTTTTAATAGGTAGTAAAGGAGTTCAAACTCCTTATAGGTTAATTTAATAGCCTCATCATCTACCTTAACTAACCGCCTTTCATAATCCATATGGATACCCTTAAGTCTAAGAACATCTGGCCAACTGGCCTTAGTACGCCTTAATACAGCCTTGACTCTAGAAATTAACTCCATAACACCGAAGGGCTTGGTAATATAATCATCCGCCCCCATATCCAAGGCCTTAACCACATCATATTCTGTAGACTTGGCTGTTATCATGATTATACTTATATCCTTAGTAGTTGGATCTTTCTTCAATTTGTCCAATATGGTTAAGCCATCTTCACCAGGCAGCATTATATCTAGTAGTACTAGATCTGGAGGTGTGTTAGCTACTTCATTAAAGAAAGCCTTGCTATTTTCAAAACCCTTCCCCTCATATCCACTGTTATTTAGGGCATATACTATTAACTCCCTTATACTCTCATCATCTTCCACACAGTATACCCTAGCCATTTAACCACTCCTAATCCTCACGTTTAGCGTGCTCTCCTGTAATAGAGAATACTACCCACTCAGCTATATTTTCAGCATGGTCACCTATCCTCTCCAGGTACTTGGCAATCATGATGAAGTTAATGGCCTGCTCACCATATTCCACATTTTTATTGATCATTCCTATTAATTCATCCTTAATCTTGTCAAAGAGGTCATCTACCACATCGTCGAACTCTATAACTTCATAGGCCAGATCTAGATTCTTATTGACGAAGGCATCTATACTATCCTTCAACATCTTTACAGTGGCTTCGGCCATCTTAGGTAGGTCTATTAATTCCTTAATATATTCTTGCCCAGCCAATAGTAGGGAGATCTCTGCTATATCGGCAGCCTGGTCCCCAATCCTCTCCAGGTCTGTAATCATCTTTAGGATAGAGGATATAAGCCTTAAATCTCCTGCCACCGGATGCTGCTTTATAATCAGCTGAAGACATCTGTTTTCAATGGCCTTCTCCATGGAGTCTACTTCATCATCTGAAGCTCTTATTTCCCTAGCCAGGTCCACATCCCTATCTAGTAGGGCTTTAATAGATTTTTCAATTTTTTCCTCTACTAAGCTGCCCATCTTAATCAGTTCATTGTTGAGAATCTCCAATTCCCTATCGAAAAAACGCCTCATTATCTTAACACCTCTTTATTAGAATTTAACCAAATCTACCGGTTATATAGTCTTCCGTCCTCTTATCCTTAGGTACTGAGAATAATTTTTTAGTCTCATCAAATTCCACCACTTCTCCTGTTAGGAAAAAGGCAGTCTTATCCGATACCCTTGTTGCCTGCTGCATATTGTGAGTTACTATTATTATAGTATATTTGTCCTTTAATTGTTGGATTAATTCTTCTATTTTAGCAGTAGAAATAGGGTCTAGGGCACTTGTAGGTTCGTCCATCAGTAAAACCTCAGGTTCAACGGCTAAGGCCCTTGCAATACAGATCCTTTGTTGTTGACCTCCCGATAACCTTAAGGCATTTTTCTTTAAGTCGTCCTTAACTTCATCCCAAATGGCAGCACCTCGAAGGCTTTTTTCTACTATTTCATCTAAGGCTGCCTTATTTTTAATTCCATGGGTCCTTGGTCCATAAGCTATATTGTCGTAGATACTCATTGGGAAGGGGTTAGGCTTTTGGAACACCATACCAATTCTCTTCCTCAGTACATTTACGTCTACATCATTATCGAAGATATTCTTTCCATCTAATAATATCTCCCCAGTAATCCTACATCCTTCAACTAGATCATTCATACGATTTATGCTCTTAAGGAGGGAGGATTTACCACAACCAGAGGGTCCTATAAAGGCTGTAATTTCCTTTTCTTTTATATCCATATTTATATTTTTAAGGGCGTGTAAATCATCGTAATAAAGATCTAGGTTTCTGATAACTATTTTATCCATTAATCTAATCTTCCTTTCGTAAGTTTGTTACTTAAATAGGTTGATAATCCATTAATTAGTAGCACGATTAACAATAAGATAACGCCAGTGGCATAGGCTTCTTTAACGAACAAGCCTTCAGAGGACAAGACATACATATGAAGGGATAGGGTCCTGCCCGATGAAAAGAAGCCGTTTATCATCTTCGTGGCCGTACCTAGGGTATACATTAAAGCAGCTGTTTCACCAACTATACGCCCTATGGATAGGATGATTCCAGATAGGATACCAGGCATGGCTACAGGTAAAACTACCCTAAATATGGTCCTAAGCTTACCAGCCCCTAGGCCCAAGCTAGCCTCCCTTAAACTATCGTCTACAGCCATTAAGGCCTCTTCAGTAGACCTGATTATGACTGGAAGTACCATGATAGCCGCCGTTAAGGTACCAGCTAATAAGGAATAAGAAAATTCCAACCTATATACGAAGAAGAGCATACCGAATAGGCCGTAAACTATAGAAGGGATTCCCGATAGGGTTTCCGTAGTTATCCTAATGACTTCCACTAGCTTGTTGCCCCTTTTAGCGTACTCCACCAGATAAAAGCCAGTAAATACCCCTATGGGTGTAGCTATAATTAGGGTTAATAAGACTAAAAGGATGGTATTTATAATAGATGGAAACATTGACACGTTGGTGGTGGTATACTCTAGGGCAAATAGGGATGGCTTAAGGTTGGGCATCCCATTTATGATAATATAGGCTATTATAAAAAATAGGGCTGCAAAGGTAATAAAGGCAGAAGCCTTTATTAGAAGTCTCATTATCCTACTTTTAGTTTTCAATTTAAGGTCCTCCTTTTAACGATTAAGAAGATGGCGTTTATAAGCAAAATAAAGACGAATAAAACTACCGCCGTTGCAATTAAAGCTTCCCTATGGGCATCTGCTGCATAGGCCATCTCCAATACTATATTGGTAGTTAAGGTTCTAACTCCCTTAGTTAAGCTATTTGGTATACGAGGTTGGTTTCCAGCTACTAAGATGACAGCCATAGTTTCCCCAATAGCCCGGCCAACACCTAATATTATGGAAGATATGATGCCTGATTTTGCAGCTGGTAAAACTACGGTCATCACTGCCCTTTCATGGCTGGCCCCTAAGCCAATACTTCCTTCATAATAACTATTGGGTACCGATTTTATGGAGGATTCGGACAGTCCTATGATGGTAGGTAAAATCATAATGGCCAATAGGATGGAGGCTGTTATAATGTTCATCCCAGTTCCCCCGAAGACATCTTTCATAAGGGGTACTATAACAACCAAGGCAAAGAAACCATAAACTATGGATGGTATACCAGCCATTAGGTTTATACAAGGCTTTAAGATCTTATACAGCCTCTTATCACAGAATTTAGCCAAGTAGGTTGCTGTAAGTACTCCTATGGGTACGCCTAGCACAACTGCCACAAGGGTCATAACCAGGGAACCGAAGATCATTGGTAATATGCCGAAGGCTGGTGGAGTATTACTAGGTCTCCAACTTGTGCCAAGGAGGAATTCCTTTAATCCATACTCCATAATAAAGGGAACTCCTCCACTAAAGATGAAATAACATATTAAGATTATGGCTAAGATAGAAGTTGTGGCGCATAACATAAAGACGCCCTTCATAAAACCTTCAAATGATATCTTCTTCATAGTATCTCCCTTACTAATTTATTTTTTATGTATAATCAACAAGAGTAAATTATCAAATCTATGTAAAATCTATCTATATCCATATGTAAAATCTATGTAAACAATAGTTTAAAAAATTAATATTTGGAATTTAAGCTTTTATATGTATTAAACTTTAATAGCTAAGACTATCTTAAAAACTATATACCCAATACGGCTGGGCTTTTAAATTTATTTAGGCAAATGCCCTATTAAATAAAAAAAGCCCAAGATTTATTCTTAGGCTTTTTCCGGACTTTATTCAACTTCATCCCAAGTAGTTATTTCTCCAAGATAGATGGATCTGATATCATCCATAGTTAAATCTTCTATAGTATTTTCCTTATTTACTATAACTGCTATACCATCGATAGCTATTACTTCATATTCTAAGACTTCTTTTTCTGAATCCTTCAAATCCCTTGAAGCCATACCTATATCAGCGCTTCCCTCCATGGCAGCTGTCATACCAGCTGAGGAACCTGTTGATTGGATTTCGATGGATACTCCATCATTTAAGCCTTCATAAGCCTCTGCTAATTTTTCCATCACTGGAGTCACTGATGTGGAACCAGCTACAACGATTGTTCCAGTTAGGCCTGAAGGAGTATATTCTTCCCCATCTAAAGCAGCTATAAAGCCATTTTCCTCTACAATAGCTTGACCTTGGGCACTTAAGATGAAGTTTACAAAGTCTTTAGCTAACTCACTTAAACCTGATTGGAAGGCTATGTTAAAGGGTCTTGCAATCTTATATTCTCCACTCTTTACATTTTCAGCTGTAGCCTCTACCCCTTCAACCTTAAGGGCTTTTACAGTATCGTTTAATGAACCTAATGAAATATAACCTATGGAATATTCATCTCCTGCAACTGTAGTCATAACACCATTAGTACTGTTTTGAACAACTGCATCTACTGTAGTAAGGTCATTGTCATTCTCATCTACAATCCCAACGATTTCAACAAAGGCTCCCCTGGTACCTGAACCATCTTCCCTGCTGATTACATTTATAGTCTGGCTAGTATCAAATCCGCCATCTGCTCCATTGTCTGTGCCAGTACATCCCACTGCAAAGGCCATAATAATCATAAGAACTAATGTTAAACTTATTATTCTTTTCATTGGTATCTTCCTTTCAATTTATGATTTCATTCAAATAATAGTCTACCCATGTAAAATCTAGTATATTGCCTATGTTAAAATTATGTAAAATATCCATAAGTATAGGAATAAGTATAGGAAAATTTAAAAAAGAAAGGAAAAGGACCATTAAGGATAGAATAAGCTAATATGAGCTTAAATATCTATATAAGGGAGTGGTTGCATGGGTAAGGATGTAGAGGGTAGAAGGATTTTGGATTACCTTCTTTTATTATTAATTTAGGGACATTCCGACGCCATCAGGCGGTTAGAGGGGGTTAAATATGGGGTTGAGTACACCATCCCCAAGGAGGAGCTAATGGAGAGGCTAGCAGCCGGAGAAGATATTGATTTATCCACTGCTGACAAACACACTCGCCTCTGCTATATAGTAGCTATGAAGGGGCAGATAAGGAGAGAATACAATTCTAGAGATGACTTAATGATTATTAACTTTTTTACTTGTATATAATTCATTTAAGTGATATAATATTTAAGATAAATCCTTGCCCCATTCTAAATGGGGCCGATAGTCCATAAGGAGGTGAATGACGTGAGAAAATATGAAGCAATGTTTATCTTTTACCCTAACCTAGAAGAGGAAAAGATCAATCAGCTAGTAGAAAGATTTAAAGGCATAATCGAGGCTGACGGATCAGTTACTAACGTCGATGATTGGGGAGTTAGAAAGTTAGCTTACTTAATCGATGACCACAGCGAAGGTCACTACGTATTAGTTAACTTTGACGCAACTCCAGCAGTTGTCGATGAGTTAGACAGGATAGCGAAGATTTCAGATATCGTCATGAGGCATATGATCATTAGAGAAGATGAGTAATCCAAGGATGGTGAAATTATGAATCATGTTGTATTAATTGGAAGGTTGACCAGGGATCCAGAGCTTAGGTATATACCCAATACAGGAACGGCCGTATCTACTTTTTCTTTGGCAGTGGATAAGCCCTTGTCTAAAGAGAAGAGGCAGGAAATGATAGCCAACAACCAGCCTACAGCAGACTTTATCAATATTGTAGTTTGGGGTAAAATGGCGGAAAACTGTGCAACTTACCTGGCTAAGGGTAGGTTAGTAGCTATACAGGGTAGGATTCAATCAAGAAGCTATGATGATAAGGAAGGCAGAAGGGTTTATGTTACTGAGGTAGTAGCCAATAACGTTGAGTTCTTAGAATGGGGAGATAGTCCAAATAGAAACACTGGATCGGATTTCTATGATTCACCAGACGCTGGATTCTCTGGAATAGAAGGATTCCATCCTACGGATAATGACGATATTCCATTCTAGAAGGAGGGGAAAAGATGCAAAGAAGGTTTAAGCCAAGAAAAAGAGTCTGCAGCTTCTGCGCTGAAAAAGTAGAACGTATAGACTATAAGGATATAAATGTATTAAAAAAATATATAACAGACAGAGGCAAGATTTTACCAAGAAGAATTTCTGGTAACTGCGCAAAACATCAAAGACAAGTTACATTGGCTATAAAAAGAGCTAGACAAGTAGCCTTATTACCATATACTGCAGAATAGAATAAGAGAGGATTAGCCTCTCTTTTTTATTTGACTTATTATCCCTAAGTCTGTATTATTTTAATAAGACCTTTTAACATAGTTTGATAAGGTGGGGAATAAGTTGGATAATAAGGATATAGATATAGTCAAGAATATGAAGACTATAGATTGGTTAAAATCAGAGCTGTTAACCAATATAGCATATTTACACAGGATCTTCATAGACTCAGAATTAAATAGTAAGGAAAATATAGAGGATACCCTCTCCAATATAATAATCCAGTCCTATTTATTAGGTAAAAGGCTAGGTATAGGCTTTGAAAGGATAGATTCTGCCATGAAGGACAATATTAGGCTGAACCTAATCCAAGAACATAAGATAGAGAGATGGTATGGCGACCTAAGTAAGCTTTTAGACCATATAGATGATAGATAAAACTGAGGTGAATTATATGAATGGCAATGAGGCCAACAAGAAGATCATAGAATGTGTCATCTTAACTATAATCATGAGTATGACTATAGTGTTTTCTTTATATTTCTTTCCTATTTTAATATTAATTTTGCCAGTACCCTTTATCATATATGGAATCAAGCATGACTTAATATCTAGCATTACAAGTCTAATTATTAGCTTTGTAATAGTGAGCATTTTTACAAGTATTGGTATAAGCCTTTCCTATCTTCTGTTATTGGGACCCGTTATAATCATAAATATATACCATATAAAGAGGAGGGCTTCCCCCAATAAGGTAATCCTTTATTCAGCAGTTGCCTTTTTTACTTCTAATTTAATCCTATTTGCCTTACAAAGCCTTAGTGGAGCCAATCTTATTTTGGAGTTAAAGGAAGGCTTTAGGCAAACCCTAGCAGCTCAGATGGAGATCTTTAAGGAGATGGGTTTAACATCCTATGAATTACTGGAAAGAAGGGAAGCTATAAAAAGCCAATATCAAACCCTACTATTGATAATCCCATCAATGATGCTGCTTACATCGGTAATAATCAGTAGCATATACTATAGATTAACTGTCCATGGCCTTAGGAAAATTGGCATCGGCATATTAAATATACCAAGGTTTAGTAAATTTAGCTTGCCGGATAATTTCGTTGCAGGTTCTCTATTTATGCTAATTTCCGCCTTTATCATAAGTTGGTTGGATATCCCATTGGCAACACCTGTTTATGTGAATATAATAGTTTTATTAGTATTTGTTCTCTTTATTCAGGGCTTATCCGTCATAGACCATCTATTGAATAAGATAAGGATGAAGAGGTTTATCAAGATAATATCATATTTTATAATATTTTTAACACCCCAAATATATAATTTAATATCCATCCTGGGGGGCATAGATGTCTTATTAGACCTGAGGAAGATTAGAGGGTCTAAATCCATTTAGGAGGATTTTTATGGAAGATAAGAACTTATTCCACTGGTGGGATAATAAATTTTATTTAATAGCTCTTTTTATATTTACTATCATAATATGGATCTACCAACCTGTTTTAGGAGTCATATCACTGCTCGTATTAGCCTACCTGGTATATCATACCATTACTGAAACGGATAAAAAGAACAAATTAGTAAAAAGGCATATAGAGATCCTGTCAGAGGAATTTGAAACGGCAGCTAAACATGCCATCTTTAACATGCCCTTTCCCCTAGTTATTATAGATGAAAAGGGCAGCATCACTTGGTATAACACTCCATTTCTAAATATGATCATTGAAGAAGATATACTAAATGAAAGGATTTATGATCTAGTACCAGGTTTTAACCTGGAGGACTTATTAAAGGGTGAAGAAAATGAGCCCTTAAATATTAAATACGATAACAAGACCTATCTAGTCTATCCTAATTTCATAGATGGCAAGAAGACCGCTAGCTCTAGAAATAGATTAATCATGCTTTACTGGGTAGACTTTACCATATACTTTGGATTGGCAAATAAATATAGGAACGAAAAGCCAATAGTTTCCCTAGTATATATAGATAATTTTGATGATGTGAAGAATAACACTCCAGATGTAAACAGGCCCCTCCTTATTGCAGAAATAGATAAGAGGATAAATGAGTACTTTTTACAATATAATGGCCTTGTTAGGAAGTATGAAAATGATAAATATCTGGTAATTATAGAAAATCAGGCCTTAGAGGAGATCCAGGAGAAGAAGTTCGATATTTTAGATGAAATCAGGGAATTGGATATGGGCAACACCATTCCAATAACTCTGAGTATCGGTGTTTCTGCCACCGGGGAGGACTTCAACCAATCTTACAACAATGCTAAGGCAGCCATAGATATTGCCCTAGGAAGGGGGGGAGACCAGGCCGTTCTAAACAAGGAAGGGGCCTATGAATTCTATGGTGGAAAATCCAAGGCCCTAGAAAAGAGGAATAAGGTAAGGGCTAGGGTAATCGGTCATGCCTTAAGGCAGCTAATAGACCAGGCGGATAATGTGTTTGTAATGGGCCATAAAAACCCTGATATGGATTCCATAGGGGCTGCCATAGGTGTCATCAGTGCCGTTAGAAGTAGGGGCAAGAAGGGTTATATAATATTAAATGGGGAAAATCCATCTATAATAAATATCTGTGATAAGATGAGGGAGGAGCAGCCGGAGCTACTGGAATCCATAATTAGCTCCCAGGAGGCTGAAGAGTTGGTAAGCCATAACAGCCTGATGATCCTGGTAGATAATCACAAACCTAGCTTTACAGAGGCTCCTGACTTACTAGATTTAGTAAATAAAATCGTAGTTATAGACCATCATAGGAGGGGAGCGGAATTCGTAAAGGATCCGGTTTTAACCTATCTAGAGCCTTATGCGTCCTCCACTAGTGAACTGGTGACAGAGATTCTAACTTATATGAGTGACCGAATCAATTTAACAAAATTTGAGGCAGAGGCCCTCTTAGCTGGAATCACAGTAGATACCAACAATTACAGCTTTAAAACAGGTGTAAGGACCTTTGAGGCTGCATCTACCCTAAAGAGGGCAGGAGCAGATACGACGGCGGTAAAACAATTATTTAGGGACGACCACGAAACTTACCTATATAAGGCTGAGGTAATCGGGTCTTCAAAGATAGTATTTGATAATATAGTAATAGGAAGGTTGGAAAGGGATATTGAAAATGGCCTGCTAATTGCAGCACAGGCGGCCAATGAACTACTGGGAGTCAAGGGTATCAAGGCTTCCTTTGTACTGACCTATTCCAACGACCGAGTCCATATTTCCGCCAGGTCCTTGGGAGATATGTCAGTCCAACTTATAATGGAGGACTTAGGTGGTGGCGGACACTTAACTAGTGCTGCAGCCCAGCTTTTAGGGGTTACCATCGATGAAGCAGAAACCATGTTGATAGAAGCAATAGATAAATATCTTAAGGAAGGTGAATAAGATGAAGGTAATTTTATTACAAGATGTGAAAGGTTTAGGTAAGGCAGGGGAGTTAGTAAATGCCAAGACTGGCTATGCTAGAAACTTTTTATTTCCTAAGGGATTAGCTATAGAGGCTACACCAGCCAACTTAAAGAAGTGGAAGGAAGAACAGAAGGAAAAGGAAGCCCAAAGGCAAAAGGAAAAGGCAGAAGCTTTAGAGCTTAAGAAAAAGATTGAAGCTATAAGCTTAGAATTTAAGGGCAAGGGTGGAGAAGGTGGCAGGCTATTTGGCTCAATCACTTCTAAGGATATAGCTGATAAGTTGAAGAAGGAACACAAGATTGAAGTAGACAGGAAGAAGATAGAATTAAAGGAAAATATAAAAACTACAGGTATAACTAATGTGGAAATCAGAGTATATCCTGAAATAACAGCTACTTTAAAGGTTAATGTAGTCCTAGAATAGTAGGTGATTAGATGGAAGCTGTTAGTTTAGGAAGGATTCCACCTCATAGTATAGAAGCAGAGCAATCCGTTTTGGCTGCCATGCTAGTGGACAAGGAAGCCATAAATACATCTATTGAGATCATCAAGCCTGAGGATTTTTATAAGGAAGCCAATAGGGAAATCTACGAAGCCATATTGGAGCTATTCAATAAAAGTGAACCTGTAGATTTAATCACCCTTTCTGAGGAATTAAGGAGAAGGGGCACCTTAGAAAATGTAGGTGGAGTCACCTATTTAGCTAATCTATCTAGTAGCGTAGCAACTACAGCTAATACACAATACTACTGTGAAATTGTAAGGGAAAAAGCCATCTTAAGGAGATTAATAAAATCCAGTAATGAGATTATGGGTCTAGCCTATGAGGATACGGAGGAGGTAGGATCCATCATCGAGAAGGCTGAAAAGGCCATATTCGACATAACCCAGGGTACCCATAGGGAAGGCTTTAGCCCCATTAGTGAAGTTTTACTAGACAGCTTTGCCAAGATAGAAGAGATGGCAGCCAATCAAGGGGAATTAACTGGTTTAACTACTGGATTTATAGATATAGATAATAAGCTTTCAGGCTTACAAAAGTCAGACCTAGTACTTTTAGCAGCAAGACCTTCCATGGGTAAAACTGCCCTAGGTATAAATATCTGCGTCAACAGTGCTTTAAAAGCCAAGGCAAAAGTTGCCATCTTCTCCTTGGAGATGTCTAAGGAACAATTGGTACAGAGGATGATTTCATCTGTGGCTCATGTGGACCTACAGAAGATCATAAGCGGTAGGTTGACGGAGGATGAATGGCTGCAGATTATAAACTCCATGGGACCATTATCCCAGGCGGATATCTATATAGACGATACGGCGGGTATCTCCTTAACAGAGATGAAGGCCAAGTGTAGAAGGCTGAAGATGGAAAAGGGCCTAGACCTAGTCCTGGTGGACTATCTCCAATTAATGCAGATAGAGGGCCATTCTGAAAATAGGCAGCAGGAGATTTCTGCCATTTCCAGAGGACTTAAGGCCTTGGCTAAGGAGATGGATTGTCCAGTTATTGCCCTATCCCAGCTTTCACGTGCACCAGAACTGAGGGCAGACCACAGGCCAATCTTATCTGACTTAAGGGAGTCAGGAGCCATAGAGCAGGATGCTGACGTTGTAATGTTTTTATATAGGGATGAATATTATCATGAAGATTCGGATAAGAAAAATATAGGGGAAGTTATCATAGCAAAACACAGGAATGGTCCGACAGGTACTGTAGAATTAGTCTTTAAAAAGGAATTTACTAAGTTCTTAAATAAGGAGAATATATTAACGGAGTAGATCTAGGAGATAGCTATGAAGATTATTGGAGATAGAGTGACCATAAGACCTCTTCAACTAGAGGATGTTTTTTACATGAGGAATTGGGGTTGTCATGACAACCCCTTATTAAGTGATTATAATTTTCCCAATATGACTGATGAACAGATAAAGAAATGGTACAAGCACAAGACCAGTTCTTTTTTTAATAAGTATTATGGGGTTTTAAATGAGGATAAGAGGCTTATTGGTTATTTTGGAATCAAGGATATTAAATACCTTAAAAGGGAATCTACCCTAGGGGTAGTATTCGATCCTAATTTCATAAATAAGGGATACGGTACTGAAACCCTAAGGGAGTATTTAAAATACTACTTTAACCATATGAAGATGAAGCGGATGTATCTGGAAGTGGCGGAATTTAACAAAAGGGCCATGCGGGTATATGAAAAGTTAGGCTTTAAGATAAATGGTTATTATCTAGAAGAATTCCACGACCACAAGCTAGATTTAAACAATAAATACTTCCAAGAAGCCAAATCCTGTTTTGTAATAGTAAATGAAAAAATATATAATTATATATACAGGATGAAGTTAGAGAAATATGATTTTATAAAGTATCTTTAGTTTTTAATTGTAATTGAAGATTGGGGGTTTGTAAGTCATAGGATTTTTAGCTGAAATAAGCTTGCAAAATTGCTATGTCTAAACCCTCAGCTTGTATTTTTATTATAATATTTATATTTATGTACTCTATTTTTCATATATTGTACAGA
>JAAYLY010000107.1 GCA_012521625.1 Tissierellia bacterium
GGGAAATAGTTTGTAGTTGCAAACTAAATCTAGCTGTGGTAATATAATATACAATTGAGTTATTTTACAATTGAATAATTATTAAATAGGTTCGAAAGATTAAAAGGGAAATGGGTGAGAATCCCATGCAGCCCCCGCTACTGTATTTGAGGACGAAACCAACGTTATACCACTGGGGAAATCCGGGAAGGTGTTGGGAGTAGGATGAATCATAAGCCAGGAGACCTGCCTATTTAATCGGTGGTGAGCAACCTTCGGAGGGAAGGATGGTGCTATTTTTTGTGTTGTCATTAATTCCCTAGGGTTACCCAGGGAATTTTTTATTATAAGGTCCAATTCTTATATTGTTTTAGACCGTCATGCTATTAAATTAGGAGGGATTAATTTGTCAAGTATAATGGTTCAGGGTACTGCCTCATCGGTAGGCAAGAGTTTAATGTGTGCAGGTTTATGTAGGATCTTTAAGGAGGATGGTTATAGGGTATTTCCCTTTAAATCTCAGAATATGAGTTCAAAATTTTACATTACTGAGGAGGGAAAGAAGATTTCAACTGCCCAGACCTTACAGGCCATAGCAGCTGGATTAAAACCAAGCCACCATATGAATCCCATACTATTGATACCTAAATCAGATACGGGCTCCATGGTAGTAATAGATGGGGAAGATACTGAAAAAATGGGGGCTAGGGAATATTTTAACCTTAGGCCAAGGCTAAGGGAATTTATAAGGGAGAAGTATGAGCAAGTAAGTAGGGAAAATCAAATAGTTGTAATAGAAGGGGCAGGCAGTCCGGCTGAAATCAACTTGAAGGAGGATGATATTGTCAATATGGGAATGGCTGAAATAGCCGATGCCAGTGTTTTACTGGTAACAGATATAGATAGGGGCGGGGCCTTTGCATCCCTCTATGGAACTGTTATGCTTTTGGAACCCCATGAGAGGGCTAGGATTAAAGGCCTTATAATCAATAAGTTTAGGGGGGATAAAAGCCTGCTGGAGCCAGGCATCAAGATGATTGAGGACCTATTGAAGATACCGGTGGTAGGGGTTATACCATATGTCCCACTAGATTTGGTAGAGGAGGATTCCCTGATGGAGAGGGATCGGGACAAGGCCATGGATTTCCTTAAGCTGGATAGGGAGCTTAATAAATTAGCTCAGGTCCTTAGGGAAAATCTAGATATGGAATATATCTATAGCCTATTAGGAGTGGAAGATGAGTAATCTAATTATTGCAGTTATCTTAGATTTTTTAATAGGAGATCCTTACAGCTTTCCCCACCCGGTAAAGCTTATGGGGAGGATTATTGCCTTAGAAGAAAACTTAGCAAGAAGGCTAGCTAAAACTCCTAAGGAACTTAAATTGGCAGGGCTTCTTATAGTCTGTCTTAATGTTTTCTTAGCCTTTGGCCTAGCCTTGCTGCTTTTAAAGCTAGTCGGCTTTAATATTTATCTAAGAAATATAGTGGAAATCTACCTAAACTATAGCTGCCTAGCTGCCAGGTCCCTCCACTATGAGGCCAGTATGGTTGCTAGGGAGCTGGACAAGGGTTTGGTTGAAGGCAGGAAGAGGTTGTCCTATATAGTAGGGCGGGATACCAGCTACCTAGATGAGGAGGGAATTATTAAGGCTACGGTGGAGACTGTTTCGGAGAATACTTCCGATGGGGTTATAGGGCCTTTATTCTATCTGGTAATCCTAGGGGCCCCTGGAGCTTTAGCTTATAAATTCGTCAACACCATGGACTCCATGTTAGGTTATCAAAATGAAAAATATCAGCATTTGGGATACTTCCCAGCTAAGGTTGATGATATATTTAACCTTATCCCAGCTAGGCTGACGGCCCTCCTGATGCTTATCTCATCTATAGGTAGATTTGATATTAATAATGGCTGGAAAATCCTTATACGGGATAGGAGGAATCACAAGAGCCCTAACAGCGCCTATCCTGAAAGTGCTACAGCAGGCCTATTAGGAATCCAGCTGGGGGGTGGAAATTACTACCACGGGATATATGTGGATAAGCCTTATATTGGGGATAAGCTTAATAAAGTAGATAAAAAACATATAAAGGATTCAATTGAAATTATGTATAGGGCTGAAATAGCTTTTTTGATTCTATATTTTTTATTATTTTAAGGGGGTAATAAAGTGGAACATGGTGGAGATTTATTAACTTATGAAGACCAATATGATGGTCAGCTAATAGACTTTAGCAGTAATATAAATCCATTAGGTATGCCAAAGGGGCTAGAAGAGGTAATTATTGGTGGGCTTAATAGTCTAATATCATATCCAGATATTAAATACAGAAAGTTAAAAGCTGCAGTAGCTAAATACCTAAATTGTGGAGTAGAAAATGTCCTAGTAGGAAATGGGGCAGTGGATATTATCAACAACATAATAATGACCTTTGATAAGGTTGCAGTATTAACACCATCCTTTTCTGAGTATGAACTAAGGGCTAGGGTTCATAAAAAGGAAATTAGGAAGATTCCCTATAGTAAGGATTTTAGTATAGAACTAGCATCCCTTGCAGGTCTACAGGAAGATGAATTACTAATTTTAGGTAACCCAAATAATCCTACGGGCTTAAGAATACCTAAGGAAGACCTTCTTAAGATCTATGAAATTGTAAGAGGGAAGAATGCCTTTTTGTTATTAGATGAAGCCTTCTTTGAGTTTTGCCCAGAGGACTATGATAGTATAGAACTTTTCAAGGATGAAGGATACAAGCATATAGCCATTATAAGGGCTGCAACAAAGTTTTTTGCCCTACCTGGTATAAGGTTAGGATATTGCTGTACTAATGAAGCTAAGGTAGAGGAAATAAGTGAAGTTGAACTGCCCTGGAGCGTAAATGCCTTGGCAGATATAATAGGCCAATTTATATTTAATAATAAGAAATATATCAAGGATTCCAAGGCCTACATAGAGGAGGAAAGGCAATTTATGTTAAGGGAATTATCAAAGCTTGAAGGGATTAAAGCCTACAATAGCCACACAAATTATATTTTAATAAAATTAGAAGGATTAACTGAGGAAGATGCCTTTACTCATTTCCTTAAATATGGGATAGTTATTAGAAAATGCTCTAGCTTTAAAGAGCTAGGCCAAAACCATATTAGAATAGCCATTAAGGATAGGGAAAATAACGATAAGATCTTGCATGCTTTTAAAGACTTATTGAATAAATCAAATAGGGGGAATAGATATGAATAAATTAATCACATATAGCAAAGTAGTAATCATAATTTTAGTTTTATCCTTGACATTAGGAGGCTGTAAAGGAGAAGAAAATATACAAAAAGTGGAAGATGTAGTAAGCAATCCA
>JAAYLY010000108.1 GCA_012521625.1 Tissierellia bacterium
ATTTGAAAGTATTTATCCTCCTTTAAGGTGTCTAGGCTGATATTTACCCTAGTAAGGCCTGCTTCCTTAAGGTCTTTAGCCATATCCTTTAATAAAAGCCCATTGGTGGTCATGGCTATTTCCCTTATCCCCTTTAGCCTACTTACCCGTCCTATTAAGTCTATTACACCCTTCCTAACTAAGGGCTCTCCTCCTGTAAACCTGATCTTATCTATACCTAGTTCAACGAAGTTTTTAATCAAACTATAACTTTCTTCAAGGCTAAGGATATCTTCATGGGCAAGCTTCCCCTCTATTCCCTTCTCCGGCATACAGTATCTACATCTTAAATTGCATCTATCGGTTAAAGATACCCTAAGATAATTTATCTTCCTTCCATATGAATCTCTCATCTAATCACCTAATTTTTCCTTATATAGTCATATATATAATCCGATAATTCTTCCACTTCATCTAATTTAAATTGCTTTATTTGAGGATCAAAGATATCTAAATCACTGACATAGGCTATTACCGTCTCTGGATTAGATAGGGGAAAGGTGGAAACTTCACTTCTTACAATTTCAATCTTAGGAAAATCTGAATACTTAAAGCCTTCTAAAAGTATTAGGTCTACCTCTGGGAAGTGGCCTATTAAGTAATTAATATCTACATCCTTCTCTTCCTTAATTACCATCCACCTATTTTTAGAAAAGATGGCAACCCCACAGGCACCAGCTCCCCTATGCCTATATGTGTCCGTCCCTTCCACATCTGGTTCAAAGTCATGACCATCATGTTTAATAGTAGCCACCCTCAATCCCCTTTCTTTCAACAAGGGTATAAGCCTTGTAATCAGGGTTGTCTTACCTGAATTTTTTACACCGCTTATGGCTATAATCCGCTGTCTTGGGTCTTTCATAATATTTATTACCGCCTTTTTATGATTGCTATTTCTTTATAATATGATTTCCTTATAATTTACTACTAGCCTATAAGATTACCACATCCACTATATCATTCTTCTTAAGGCCCATATTTCCAGCCTCTATGTCGATCAAAGCGTTACAATCCTTCATACTTAACAGCATACCTGATGAATGTCCGCCCTTTGGCAAGCCTACCCTACCATCCTTATAAATGCAGCGAATAAATCTCCTGTTCTTGCTTTTCTTATTAAAATCATCTAACATGATGGCTTTAACCCTTTTAGTTTTAATAGTTGTATCTTTACTTAACTTAGCCAGAAGGGGTCTACACAGGAGTTCAAAGGTTGCCAAGGCTGCAAAGGGGTTACCTGATAGGCTTAAGATGGGCTTATCCTTAAAAATAGTATACATGGCGGGAGTACCAGGTTTTAATCTTACCCTCCAAAATAACCTTTTACCCCCGATAAGATCTATAACTTCATGGAGTATATCCTTATCACCTACAGAAACGCCACCAGTAGTAATAAGTAGGTCTAAAGCATCCATATTCTCCTTAATTGCTTGGGCAACGGCCTTAGGACAGTCCCCCTGGCCGTCTATTTTTATAACTTCAAAGCCCAATTCTCTCAGTCTGGAAGCCAGCAGGATACCATTTGTATCATAGATCTTTCCATCTAGTAGGGGCTCAGTATAATCAATAATTTCATCTCCTGTAACCAAGATCCCTACCCTAGGTTTTCTAAAGGCTTTTACCCTAGCCTGTCCCATACTGCCTAAGACTCCAAGATGTATGGCATTAAGCTTAGTTCCCTTCTCTAGTAGCAGGTTTCCCCTTTTTATATCTTCACCCTGAAAGCAGTAGTTTTGAAAGGCCTCCAGTTTATTTTTTATAATTACTCCATCACCTACTACTTCACAATCTTCCAGCCTGATGACGCAATCGGCTCCTGCTGGTATCTTGCCGCCGGTCATGATCCTAATGGCTTCAAAGCTCCCTAGACTTTTACTGCTGGGGCTGCCTGCATAAACCCTATCTATAACCTTAAATTTAACTGGCTTATCCTCGGAGGCATTAGCAGTGTCCACCGACCTTAGGGCAAATCCATCCAGGGGTGATCTATCGAAGGGTGGATTGTCCACGGGGGCGTAAAAATCCTCAGCCAGGATCCTTCCTAGGGCGTCTTGCAAATCAATTACTTCAACATCTTCTATAGCTTCTATAGAATTCAGTATTAGTCCTATGGCCTCTTCCAATTCTATATTGTACAACTTATACACCCTTTCCAAATTGACAATTTGGATAATGACAGCTTTCACAATCTAAACATAAGCCCCCATATCCCAATTTAGCAATATGTGCCTTATCTACTTTAATACCCGCACATACATAGGGAAGTATTATATCAAAGATGGTGGTTTTTTTATACATGGCACAGCCTGGTACCCCCATTACTGCAGTTCCATCCTCGAAATAAGCTAGTAAAAACATGGCTCCCGGCAAGACCGGCGCCCCATATGTAACTATCTTAGCTCCACTTAATTTTATGGCTGCAGGTGTCAAATCATCAGGGTCCACACTCATGCCGCCAGTACAGATGATAAGATCCACCCCTGCCTCCTTCATCTCTAGGATGTGGGATTTTATCCTGCCTGTATTATCATCACTAATCAGATGTTTAACTACTTTAATATTCATGGCCTCCAGCTTTTCCCTTATTACTGGAGTGAAGGTGTCCTTTATCCTGCCATGGTAGACTTCATTTCCAGTAGTTACGATTCCAGCCTTTAAGCTTTTAAATGGGGTCAATTTAAATAGGGGTTCCTTCCCAGCTACTTCCTTAACCTTCTTTAGTTTATCCTCCTCTATAACCAGAGGAATAACCCTCATTCCTCCCAGTTTATCACCCTTCTTAACTGGCAAATTCCCTATCCTAGTGGCGATCATTATATCTTCCAATTCATTGATCCTATTTAACCTATCCACATCCACTTGAAATAGTCCATCAGATGTGGCCTTAATCTCAACCTTACCTTCCTTAACCTCAGTTAGCTCCATATGGTCATTTATACACAGACTTGATAAAACTAAGGCTGCTTCATCTTCATGAACCATACCCTCATCCATTTCAAAGACGTATATATGGTCCTTGCCCATGGATAAAAGTACAGCTATATCTTCCTCAGTAATTACATGGCCCTTTCTAAAGGCTGCATCCTTCATCTCATCCTTAACGATCCTGGTCATATCGTGGCAGAGTACATGTCCTACGGCATCTTTAGTTTTTATCTTCTTCATCTAATCACCCTCTATATCAAGAAGGCTGTTTTCAGTTGAAAAACCGAAAACAGCCTTGAAATTTTGTATACCAACATAATGTACTAAAACTAGTACATCATATTCTCAGCTGCTCCTTTTCAAACACGGAAGGCATGCTCGTTTCCAAACATACCCTTAAATATTATTGTAAAAATAATATTTAGGCATTTATCCATACTAGACTTCAGGATAGAATGCTCGGAGTCTAAACCCTGATTTAGTTTGATCTACGATATCCATACTCTCCGTACTCCACACCCTCAGCAAGAGCCCTTGCATACTTTTCAGTCATGTGAAGGGTAGAGTAAAGGTATCTTACATTATTTCCTGTGGTCAACTCCTGTATATCACTGTATTCTTCTTCCTGCCTTATCCTCATTAGAGCACGTTCAATCTGAGCATCTGTATAGAAATAAGGGGAATTCTTAAAATAATACAGGGGCGTTGCACAAGGGTAGGTCTTACAATTCCACCTGACCATTTCCGCTATGGTCCTTGGTAGATTGTTATCCTCTACCAAGGCAGCTATCATGGCATAGTTATCACTCATAAAATCTTTTGAATAGAAATATATATCCTTTTCACCTCTTATGGAGGTGATATCTTTGCATTTTTCATCATTCTTTAAATCCTCTAGTAGTTGTTCCAGTTCTGGTTCTTCCTTTTCAAGAGAGGACTTAGCCGTTAGGTGGGCAGCCTGGCTCCTTAGCCTTATAAAGTCTGCCAGTAGTTCTGTCTCAGATTTTTCCTCTTCTACAGCCTCTTCTGTCTCAAGCTCCTCTGAAGTTAGAGGACTTTCCTCTTCATCTAGCTGGTCTAGATAGTCCATTAGGTCCATCTTTTCTTCCTCTTCCTTCAGCTTGTCCTCATTAACTTCCTGGGAGAAGTCAGTAAGCTCAACTTCTTTGGCAAAGCCCTTCTTTCTAGGTCCAAATAGCAAACTCTTCACCTCCATATTCTAAAAGGCCTATGCTGGTAATAAACCTCTAGCTTCTAGGTCATCAGCCATATAGCCTAAGCCTAGCCTTTCAAGGGTTTCCCTAGTTGGGATACCAGTTTTCACATCCCAACCCATTTCTTCGTAGAACATGGTCTTAGCTACTTCCATATCTTCCCTATCCATCTTAACCGTTCCAGCCTCAAATGGTTCAAAATCTGGCTCCTTATCAAAGACCCAAGCTGTTATGGTATCATGGTCTTCCCTTAGGTTAGTGCTTCCTTCATGGATATGGAAGGAAATAGCTGTTATAACCCTTAGCATATTAGTTACCCTTTCACTAACTAGGTCCACATCTTCCCTAGTCCAGTTTTCACCAGTAACTGCAGTCATATATTTAGCATCTAGTTCAAGGTCTCCCTTGTATCCCCTCTCCTTAGATGGTGATAGGGTCATTGGGTACATCCAGTTACATAGGGTAGCCATGTCATGCCATTGTTTTCCTATAAAGGCCCACTTAGCAAGTCTAGCCTTAGCCCTATTCATTGGAGTGTAGTGTTTTGGCTTGTCTACTGCACCTTCACCGAATTCTTCTTCTAAGATCTTCTTATATAACTCATAAGGAGAACCGGATTGTACAAAGTTAGTTATATGGTGTACCATACAGTCCCTGTTGTACATGATGTTGTATAGTAGGCCTGATTGCCATGCGTCTTCTGATGAATGGTGTTTTGGATAACCGTTATAGGTTACGTTTTGTAGATATTCAATATCGAAGTATTCCTTACCTAAATCCCATTCTTCAACTAGTAGGTAAGTTCCAAGACCTAATTTGGATATTTCTCCTTCTTTCAAGGATATCCTACGAACTATATCTACTACGAAGCGTGGGTCCCCTTCCTTCATCCAATGCCATGGTATGGAGTTCCACTCTTCTTCAGGAAGTTTTTCCTTAAGGATTCCTGACCTATATAGGTAGTTGAAATCACGCTGAATATTTCCATAGTTATCCCATAGGCCGTAATCATCTACTGCCCTAGCACCTGCCCCACAGATAACTAGGTTAGCGTCTCCCTCATCTACAAAGTCTGTTAATCCTTCTGGATACCATGCACTTTGATAGATAATAGGCATACAGGTGTTGGATACCTTAGTTGGTAAGTCATACTCTGCTAGTGGGTCTATGTCATATTGGGCATAGCATCTTATAGGACATGAGGAACATCCTCCAACCTTAACCATGTACTTATCTGCTATAGGTCCGTGGTCGAAGTGGCCCTTGTGTGCCCTGTAACCGATCTTATCTATATCCCCAACTGGTTGCTCGCCCATATCTACAAAGCCACCTTCAGCCTTATGCCAACCTCTACCAGGAGCTCCTGACCATCTATTCTTGCCAGATGGTGCAGAATACTCTGCCCAAGACTGTGGTACGGCAGGAACGTTATGGTTATTATTTCCACCAACTAATTCCCTTAACATGTAGTCACTAACTTCCTTTAAGCCCTTAGGATCAGCAACTTTTAAGCTGCCCGTTCCACGAACTACGAAACCTTTAACCTTTTTAGAACCAAATATTGCTCCAACTCCAGCTCCACCTGCGTTACCTACTGAGGTAATCATACAGGACATATTAACCAAGTTCTCTCCAGCTGGTCCTATAGTTGCAGCATCGAAATCTGAACCATTTTCCTCAACCAATATTCTATTGGCTTCGAAGGTTCCCTTACCCCAAAGATGGCTTGCATCTTCTATAGATACCTTATCATCATCTATTTTTAAGTAAACTGGAGTTTCAGACTTTCCTTCGAAGATGATACCATCATAGCCTGCATATTTTAAAGCGTGGGAAATATGACCACCCATGTGAGCATCTACTACTGAGAATCCCTTAGTCCATGATGAGAGGAAAGTCATACTAAGCCTACCTGAACAGGGTACTCCTGTACCAGTTAAAGGGCCCATGGCTAGTACTATTTTAGAAGCTTCATCATAGGGGTGAGTATCTAAAGGAACTTCATCGTATATTACCTTATATCCTATCCCTATCCCACCGATATAGTCCTTATATTTCATAGTGTCTTCAGTGGTTATTGAACCAGTTGTGAAGTTAACACGAAGTATTTTTCCAGCCCATCCGTATATAGTCATCTATATCCTAACCTCCTAATTTTTTCTTGTGGGTTGTGCTGCAGCAGTTACTGCATCCCAAGGAACTATTGATAAAGCACCAGTTACGCAGCCTTCTGCACAAGCACCGCATAGGATGCATTTAGTTGACTTCCTTGTTTCAGGATGTATAGTTGGCATATGCCAAGGACATGCTTCTACACAAGCTCCACAGCCTACGCATTTAGCTTCATCAACATGTTTTACTCCCTTGTCATCTGCATATATAGCTTCTTTAGGACATGCTTCTCCACACGCTGGTACGTCGCACTGGCGGCATGTATCTGGATAATAAACCCAGTCATCTTGATATGTACCATGTCCATTGTTGCTCATTAGGTTACGAGTTATCTTAACTCTTGAAGTATGAGATGAAACCATGCCATCGTTAACTACCGTACAGTTTATTTCACATCTCTGGCATCCAGTACATTTAGCTTGGTTAACTACTAATAAGCCTGTGGGGGTTGTCCACAAACTAACAGCACCACTATCAACCTGTTCTTGGGTACAACCAAATAAGGATAATAATGATGCTGATACTGTCAATCCAGCTAAACTCTTACCTGAAATCTTCATAAATTTTCTTCTCGTCATCTCTTGATTTAATAACTTGTCAATCTTGTTTTCCTTCTTAACTTCAGACATTTCATTCACCCCTTCTTTTTACTACTAAAATATTAATTTTATGCTGTTAGTATGAAAAATAATTGTCATACATGATATGTTAATTAACAAACATAATAGTATGATAAAAAACAAACAATTATCATTATATTACATGGTTTTTAAATAGTCAACGTAACTATGTCAAATTTTTTACAAGTAAGATTGATAAAATATTTGCAATCCTATGGTTAATATATTATAATCCTATTGTATTAAAGCTAAAATATAATAAATATCAAAATTTAGGTAGTTATTATTGAAGGGAACTTTTGAAAGTCCTAATTAAGGGATGGCAAATAGGACTTATCTATTCATTATAAAAAGGTGGTGATTATATGGAAAAGAGTAAACTTCTATCAGCCGTTGAGATGCCGGTAGAGTTGATAGTAAATGATAAAGTACTTGCTACCTTTATGGCTACTCCTCAAGATCTAGATGAATTAGCCATAGGTCATCTATTAACACGGGGTCTTATAAAAGATATATCTTCCATAGAAGATATTAATGTGGATTCCAATACATATCAAATCTTCGTAACTACGAAGGATGAATTACCCAAGAAATTATATAACGTACCCGAGATCATCGTCAGTGGTACTTCCTCAGTAGACAAGTTTAGCGATAGTATATATGAAATCCCTAAAATTGAAAATGATTTTTCAGTCCAACTTTCAAAGATAATAGAAATCGCCAACATAATGAATACACAAGCACCTATATACAACACTACTGGCGGTGTACATGCTGCTGTAATAATGGATGTGGAAAAGGATAGATATTTCCTAAGGGAAGACATAGGAAGGCACTGTGCAGTAGATAAGGCCGTAGGAGCAGCTGCTAAGGAGGGTGTAGACCTTTCCAATACCTTCATCTGCACTACTGGTAGGATTTCACTAGATATGCTTTTAAAATCTGCAGTAGTTCAAATTCCTGTGGTGTCATCCTTAAAATATCCTAGCGATATGGGGGTAAAATTAGGGGATTTCTATGGCATATCAATTGTGGCTAGGATATTGTCTAAAGAAGCTCTTATCTATACTCATGAAGAAAGAATAATAAAGTAAAAGGAGTGACTTTCATGTTTGGTATACACAAAATTGGCTTGGGAGAACTTATCTTGATATTGGCTATTGCTTTAGTTGTTTTTGGTCCTAGTAAATTACCTGAAATCGGTAAATCTATGGGACAGGCTATAAAGGAGTTCCGTTCTAGCGTAAACAAGGATAGTTCAGCAGAAGGCCAAAATAAGGGAGAATAAATATAAGTTATTGAAGAGGAGGAATACATGATGTTTGGACCTGGAAGACTAGGTGTAATGGAGCTGGTATTGATTTTTGCTATAGCTTTAGTTTTATTTGGACCTAGCAAACTACCTGAGCTTGGTAAAGCCATGGGGGATGCAATTAACCAATTTAAAAGTGCTTCCAAGGAGATTACCGATGAGCTTAATAAGCCAGTAGAAGGTAATGAAAATAAAGATTCATAGAGGATGAAAGTATGGAAAGTCAAGATAAAAAACAAACAATTATTGAACATCTGTCCGAATTAAGAAAGCGGATCATATACAGTATTGTTTCATTAATCGTTTGTTCTATTATTTCTTATAATTTCTCTGAAATAATAGTAGAGGATATGATCAACAAGGCTCCAAATATGGAGTTTGTATTTATTGCTCCAGCAGAGCTCTTTATGTCCTATATAAAGGTTGCCATCGTAGGTGGAATAATTTTTTCCCTCCCTATAATCATCTTTCAAATCTGGTCCTTTGTAAAACCAGGATTGGAAAGGAATGAAAGGC
>JAAYLY010000109.1 GCA_012521625.1 Tissierellia bacterium
CTCATCCCTATTAAGGGCCATGACCAGCAAATATGTTAAGAAGGTTATAGTAAAGGCTTAAAGGGGAGAGAATCAATTTAAGGAGTAATCTATTTTAAATGGCTTATATTTCAAAGAATTAGCCTAAGATGCTTTTGACAAGGGGCAAAAAATATTATAAAATACTGATGGATAGGGAAAAACAGGTGATATTTTTGGATTCTTTTTACATGAAGGAAGCTCTAAAGGAAGCCCAAAAGGCCTATGAGGCTGAAGAGGTTCCAGTTGGAGCTGTTATAGTATATGAGGGACAGATTATAGCTAGGGGTTATAACCATAAGGAAGGATCCAATAATCCACTGGCCCATGCAGAGTTAATGGCCATAGATCAGGCCTGCAAATACCTAGGCCATTGGAGGTTAATAGGATGTACCATGTATGTAACCCTGGAGCCTTGCGCCATGTGTGCAGGGGCTTTAGTCAATGCCCGCATAGACAGGCTAGTCATAGGTGCAAGGGATTTTAGGATGGGGTGTGCAGGTACGGTCTTAAATATAACTAAGCATGAAAAATTCAACCACAAGATAGATGTGGAATTTGGTGTTCTAGAAGAAGAATGCAGCAGCCTTTTATCCCTCTTTTTTAAGGAGCTAAGGGCTAAGAAGAAAAAGAAATAAGGAGAAGTACCCAAGTGGTTGAAGGGACCGCTCTCGAAAAGCGGCAGGCGGTTAATAGCCGCGCAAGAGTTCGAATCTCTTCTTCTCCGCCAAATTTTTGAAGCCTAGTATTAACTAGGCTTGTTTTAGTGTTATAAAATTGATATAATTTACTGGGATTGTTAGTTTGTTTACAAACTTAAAGAGGAGGAGTATATTTGTCAACTTTCTTAGAAAAACTGGTACACTATGTGGCTTATAGTATGGAAATAATAGGTATTTTAATTATTATCATGTCCGGCATAAAGGCCTTATATTTATTCGTTAAAGATGGTTTTAAATTCCATAACCGTTTAGTATCACTGACTTTGGCAGAAGGTTTGAGCATGAGCTTAGGCTTTTTATTAGCTGCTGAGATCTCCCTGAGTATGGTAATTAAGACCATACCTAACTTGATAGTACTAATCGGTATAGCAGCCCTAAGGGTAGGACTAACCTTTGTACTACACTGGGAGATAAAGGAGTATGAAAAGATAGCAGACGAAGAAGACCCTAGAGGGCAGCATTATGAAAAGAGATTAGATTAAAAGACGGTTTTCACCTTTGTGAAGACCGTCTTTTTTTCTGCCTGAAATTGTGAGGGGGTATATTTAAATTTTTTTCTTTTATTTAAAAGCTATTGGTTCTCCTTAATTAGTCTATCCTTCATTTCCCAAACTGGAAGGGATAGGTCTACAATGTACTCATGAGGATTTTCAAACCTTTTAACCTCATCCCACAAGAGGTCTACCTGTTCCATACAATAGTTCCTGATCTCTTCTAGGCTAGGACATTCATATACCTGTTTACCCTTATCAAAGATTTGTACTAACAGCTTCTTGGAATAGAAGTTGGTTAGGGTCTTTCTCTTCCAAGTAAATAGGGGGTGGAAGATCTCATAGGGCTTGGTATTGTCGATTTCTTCACCAAACTCAGTGACCACATCGGCTATGGCCTTATTACTATCCTTATCGAACAGCCTTTGTACCTGCTTAAAGCCGGGAGTAGTTATCTTGCCTACGTTGGAGCTGATCTTAATCTTAGGTACTATCTTGCCATCCTTTTCAACGGCAGTTAATTTATATACCCCACCTAAGACCGGCTCATGGCTGGAGGTTATCAGCCTTTCACCTACACCAAAGCTATCAACACAGGCTCCCTGTAATAATAAATCGGAGATTATATACTCATCTAATCCACTGGAAGCCATGATTTTACAGTCAGGGAATCCTGCCTCATCTAACATCTTCCTAGCCTCTTTAGATAGATAGGCTATATCCCCACTGTCTATCCTAATCCCCTTAGGCCTAAAGCCTCTGGGTACAACTTCCTCCTTAAATACCCTAATGGCATTTGGTACCCCATCCCTCAGGGTATTGTAGGTATCTACTAGTAAAAAGCAGTTGTCAGGATAGGTCCTAGCATAGGCCCTAAAGGCTTCCAATTCACTAGGAAACATTTGGACCCAGCTATGAGCCATAGTACCCATGGCTGGTACCCCAAAGGCCTTATCAGATAGGGTGTTGGCTGTACCTACACATCCCCCTATATAGGCTGCCCTGGCACCGTAGATGGCAGAATCATAGCTGTGGGCCCTTCTGCTGCCGAACTCAACAACTGGCCTACCCTTAGCAGCTCTTACTATCCTGTTGGCCTTGGTGGCTATTAGGGTTTGATGGTTGATGGTTAAAAGGATCATAGTTTCTATCATCTGAGCCTGAATGATGGGTCCCCTAACTACTACAATAGGCTCCTGGGGAAATATGGGAGTACCTTCAGGAATAGCCCAGACATCGCATTGGAATTGGAAATTCCTTAAGTAGTCTAAGAATTTATCGCTAAACATATTCTTGCTTTTGAAGAATTGGATATCCTCTTCCGTAAATTTCAAGTTGTTTAGGTAATCTATAACCTGTTCAACACCGGCCATTATGGCAAAGCCACCATCTTCTGGAATAGACCTAAAGAACATATCGAAATAGGCTATCTTATCTTCCACGCCGCTTTCCAAAAAACCATTTGCCATGGTAAATTCATAGAAGTCTGCTAACATAGTAAGGTTTCTCTCATCTTGCCAATTAAGTTTATTCATGGTCTCGTCCCTATTCTCCTTTTCTGTTTTAAGTAAATTATAGTCCTTTAGTGGTAATA
>JAAYLY010000110.1 GCA_012521625.1 Tissierellia bacterium
ATCTTATTTATGGCCTTAGGATGAATTCCATCCCTTGGCGGATCTATTACGATTAAATCAGGTTTTTCTTCTAAATCATCAACGGCCTTTAAAACATCCCCAGCTATAAAGAATACATTATCTAATCCATTTAATTTGGCATTTTCCCTTGCCTTTTCTACTGCCTCTTCTACAATTTCGATTCCGATTATCTTCTTTGCTACAGCTGATAGGATTTGGGCTATAGTACCAGTTCCTGAATATAGGTCAAATACAACATTGCTCTTTTTATCACCTATAAAGTCTCTGACTATGGAGTAGAGCTTTTCTGCACCAAAGCTATTGGTCTGGAAGAAGGAAAAGGGTGATATCCTAAACTTAAGCCCTAATATTTCTTCTATTATATAATCCCTACCATATAGTAACTCTAGTCTATCTGCTACAACCACATCTCCCAGTCCATCGTTGATGGAATGAAGGATTCCCTTAATTTCTCCATCTAGTTCCAGCTTTAATAGATGATTTATGAACTCCTCCCTATCTAAGTTGTCTTGGCTGGTAGTAACTAGGTTAACCAATATCTCTCCTGTAGATAAGGCCTTCCTAATGACTAGGTGTCTCAAGAAGCCTTCTGCCTTCCTCTTATTATAATATTTAGCTCCCTTTTCTTGGAAATATCCTAATACCCCCTGCCTAATCCTAGTAAAATCCCCATCTACTATATTGCAGTGGTCCGTATTGACCACTTCGTAGAACCTAGCCTTCCTATGAAGGCCTAGGGCTAGGGGGCCGTCCTTTTCCTCATCCCCAAAGGTATACTCCATCTTATTCCTATAGCCAACAAGCCTTGGACTTCCTTCTATTCCTAAGAATTCTGCTTCTATACCTGCTTTTTGGAAAAGCTCCTTAACCTGTCTTTCCTTATACTCTAATTCCCTTTCATAGCTTAGGGTTTGGTAGGCACAGCCACCACATATACCAAAGTGGGGGCAAGCTGACTCCCCTTCTATAGGTGACTTTTCTACTACCTCCAAGATCTTAGCTTCTATATGGTCCTTCTTCTTCCTGCTGACCCTGGCCCTAACCCTCTGGCCTTGGATTCCACCCTTAAACTTCACTAGCTGACCCTCATAGCTGGCCTCACCCTTGTTGGGGAAATTAACCCTATCTATGGTGAATTCTATAACTTCATTCTTCCTTACCATTTAAACCTCCTAAGTTTATAGCATTACATATGTATAGAGATATATTGAAAATTCTAGTTTACAAGCTCAAACATGCATGTATCTTGACAATTACCTACTTTTATCAAATTCTATCTCTTTATAAACCCTATAGTTAAACCAAAACTTTAGCCGTAATTGTAATTTCTTTATAGATTATTATCTTCCTATTCTATTATAAATATTTAAATGGAAAAGTAAAATATAAAGACCTTGCTCATGGGAACAAGGTCTTATGTAAGCTTATGATACAGCTTTTTCTATTGCTACCTTTAAAGCCTTGGCCAGTTGATCTGGACATGAGGTGGATTTAAAGCCGCAGCTTAAGCCTGACAACCTCTTAATTACCTCTTCAACCTCCATACCCTCTATAAGTTTGGAGATCCCTTGAAGGTTACCATTACAACCACCATAGAATTTTACATTTACTACCTTATTGTCTACAATATCAAACTCAATATTTTTGGCGCAGACTCCTGATGTCCTATACTGATACATTGCTTACCTCCTACTAATATGTTTTCTACTTTATTATACTATAAGATTTTACTTTTACTTGTCAACTTCCCCAGAAT
>JAAYLY010000255.1 GCA_012521625.1 Tissierellia bacterium
CATAAGAATTTATGGTAGGTTCTGTCAAGGACGTTTTTTCCCTTGACAGGTTCTAACAGAAATTCTAAAATGACTTAGCAAAAAAAATTAAATTATTTCTTGACATTTAATAGCTGGTCTTTATTTTATATTAAATACTAAAACCTTAGTACTTACAAACTCATAACATTTCGACCCTTAGGAATATCTGTTGTAATATATTTCTATGGCTTCTTTAAGGGAGTTTATATAATCCCTTCCCACCTTAATCTCTTCCCTATTTAAGATGAGGCTCTTTCCTAAGAGCAATAGTATTCTCTCAGCTTTAACCCGCTTTTCAATATCGCCTATGCTGGTAATATCTGCAACCTTTGCATCCCCAACGGTCCTTCGAATTATCTCAAGCCCAGCTACACCACATGTATCGGTAAGGATATTATCTAAGTACCATTCCATATATCCATCTTGTTTAGCCATTATATCCCTTACTATATCCATATATAAGACCTTAAACTTCTCTTTAAATAACTCAACAATATCTACTATAGTGTTTTCTAGATAGACCAAAAATTTCTCCTTTACTTCCCCCTCTACCATCACCGTATATGCGTTAACCCATGCAAAGAAGAGATTACCGACAACATTGCCGATATCATATCCCATAGGCCCATAAAAGGCAAACTCATGATCTAAAACTTTCGTCGAATCCTCCTTAACGAATATGGAGCCGGAATGTAAATCACCATGTATTAAGGCTTGGGCATTGTTCATAAAGTTATTTCTTAATTTGCCTGCTTCCAGAACCAGTTCCCTGTCCTTATATATAAGCTCTTCAACAAACTCCTTATTTTCGTCAATAATTATATTTCTACCAATATAGTCGGTATATGGTTCAGTAAATACCAGTTTTTCCGAAATATCGCATAGCTCTATATTAATAAAGCTCTTTACCATCTTCTTTTTCTCTCCGGGATCCATAACTAAGTCTGTCGTTGGCAGCAGGGTATTTACCAAGAAGGTTGTTATATCATCGGCCAGCTTTGGAAAGGTCTTCCCTTTCAATAGTTCATAGCGTAAGTTGCCATGGTCAGATAAATCCTCCATGGAAAGGGCACACATAATAGGATCATACTTATATACCTTCGGAACTAGGCCTGGAACCAACTTATTGTGAAGTATCAAAGCTTCCGCCTCTATCCTACTCCTGTCTGTATCTAAGGGCCTCTTAGAACTCCTTAATATCTTATCAGCCTGCTTTATAATAACGGACCTTCCTGTCGACTCATCCCAAACCCTAAATACATAATTTATATTACCATCACCAATTTCCTCTGCCTTTAGATCTGCATCCTGGTGGAATAAATCCAGATACTTTTTAGCATAGATCTTCACATCCTCTTCCGACATCTTAAAATGGGTATTAAAATCCCTCATCTACATCATCCTTCCCATCGAAGCTAGATTGTGTTACATTTGCTCACTTAGTAATCTTTAGTAATATTTTCCTTATTATAGCATATGGCTAAAACGTTTGCAATAATTAATTGATATTTTTGAATTTTTCGTTTATAATGCTAATTCTAAAATATTTATAACGTCTTCTTTATTTAATTCCTTAAAACTTCCCACACTACCCCCACTGGTGCATTTTTCAGCCATCAGCTCAAAATGCTCAGTCGTTATGCCTATTTCACTTAACCTGACCGGCATGCCTATATCCTTTAAAAAGTCCTCAAATTTAGCAATACCTTCTAGGGCTATTTCTTCATCTTTTTTCCCACCTGCATTTACATCAAAGACCTTTACCGCAAATCTTACAAATCTATCTATCTTCTCCTTATAGACATATTTCATCCAACTTGGAAATACGATCGAAAGCGTAACCCCATGAGTAGTTCCATAAAGGGCTGTGATTTCATGACCTATTCTATGGCTTGCCCAGTCCTCCCTCCTACCTAGGCCCAGTATTCCACAATGGGCAATGGTGCCACTTAACATTATCTCAGCCCTAGCATTATAATCATTAGGATCCTCTATTAATTTGTAGGCATTTTCCATAACCGATCTCAAAGTAGCTTCACATAGATGGTCAGTTAAATCGACATTTTCTGTAGGTGTAAAATATCTTTCCAATACATGGGATATAATATCAGTAATGCCTGCAAAGGTTAATTTATCTGGCAATGTTAATGTAAGTTCAGGATTTAAAATGGCAAACTCAGGCCTGATGTAATCACTATCTAAACTTCTTTTTAACATCCCCTCTTCATTGGTGATTACCGTACTGGCACTTGCTTCACTGCCCGTTGCCGGCAGGGTCAGAATTACCCCAACTGGCAAAGCTGCCTTGACTTTGCTTTCATCTAAAAAACATTCCCATATATCTCCATCATACAAGGCCCCTATGGCAATGGCCTTGGCGGAGTCAATTACACTTCCACCTCCAACAGCTAAGATAAATGAAATTTCATTTCTTATACACAGCTCAATACCTCTTCTTACTAAACTCAACTTGGGATTCGGTTCCACACCTGATAGTTCGAATATTTCTAATTTTCTGTCTTTTAAAATTTTAATTACCCGACCATATAAACCGGTCCTCTTAATGCTTCCGCCACCGTAGTGAAGTAGTATTTTTTTATGCTTATCATCTATCAGGCCATTGAGCTGCTCAACCGCATCCCTACCGAATACGAGTTTTGTTGGACTAAAATAAGTAAAACTATTCATTCAAGTCATCCCCCCTATTTATATCGAAAAGTATTAAATTTTTTCATAACCTCATCCAACTGAGACTTAGTTAAAAGATTAGGTTGGCCCAAGCTCTTAGTTAGGTAATATATCTCAGAAACGAACTCTATATGTTCTGCCGTCGAAAAGGCCCTTTCTAAATCAGATCCTAATGCAATTAGGCCGTGGTTTGCCAATAGGACCGCATTCCTATCCCCTATGGCTTCTAAAGCATTCCTAGCCAGTTCCTTTGAACCATAAGTTGCATATTTTGCGCATTTTACATCATATCCTGCAAGTCCTATTAAATAATGTACTGGTTCTAAATTCCAACCCATACAGGAGATTGCCGTAGCATATCTTGAATGGGTATGGACTATCGCATTGGCATCCTCCCTATTTTTATAAAGGATTAGGTGCATATCTAGTTCGCTCGAGGGCTTAAGCTTGCCCTCAACTACATTCCCCTCCAGATCTAGGATAACAATATCCTCAGGCTTAGTTTTAAAGTAATCTTGCCCACTAGGTGTTATGGCTATTAGGCCCAGTTCCCTGTCATATATGCTTATATTGCCGCCAGAACCCCTTGTGAGGCCATTAGTTATTAATTTTTTTCCATATTCAACTATTAACTTCCTTTCTTTGTACATCAACATACTACTCTACCCCCTTAAACGATTAATAAAATGGCTCTACTTCGGTAGCAAAATATCTAGCTAAGTCATAGGGAGCGAATATACCCTTGTCTGTTACTACTCCACTGACCAAATGAGGGGGAGTAATATCGAAGGATGGGTAATACCCCTTTACGCCATCTAGTGTATTTCTAATCCCTCTTGCTTCCAATACTAAATTTGAATCCCTTTCTTCTATGGTAACCGTTGATATGGTTGGATTTCCCTTGTCTGGAATGCCCGTAACAAAATATGGCACACCGTGATATTTTGCAACAATGGCGATCTGATAAGTCCCTATCTTATTAACGATACGGCCATCAAGACATATGACGTCTGCCGCTGAAGTGAATAAATCTACCTTCTTACTGGCCATAATAAAAGCTGGCATATTATCAGTGATTACCGTTGTATCGAAACCTTGCTCATAGGCAACACTTGCAGTTAACCTAGCCCCTTGGAAATATGGTCTCGTCTCTGGAACGTATAACTTGATTTCCTTATTTCTATTCTTTGCTTCCCTTAGCATGGTACCTACTATGGTCTCGCCAAAACACTGGGTCATGATGGTACCCTTATCCGGAAACATATCCACTAAGTACTTAGCAACCTTACCAATAATAGAATACCTTCTATTTAAACTTTCAATCGTTTTTAAGAATATAGCCTCATCCACCGGCTTGCCTTCTTCAAAAGCCTTTTCAGCAGCTTGAAGACATCCATTCGTTACCTGAATCATCCTGGATGTGGTTGTAGGCCTTGCATGGGATAGGGTGTAAGCTGCCTTTTGTAAATACTCCCATGCTTTCTCCCTTCCCATATTCCTGCACTCATAGGCTGCCAAGGCCATCCCCATGCCTGCCGCCGTATATGGGCCGGCACTTTGGGTAACCATATCTGCTATAGCTTGCGCAACCTCCTGATGATTATAACAGGTTACAAATTCGATTTTTGTCGGGTAAACCCTTCTATCTAAAATCCTTACTTTACCTTCCTCATACCAGGCCACATTTTCATATCTCAGTAAAAAGGCCAAATCATAATCTTCTCTTCTCATTTAAATCATCCTTTTCATTAATATTTAGTTATCTAGCTGATTAATAATAGTTCCGCCGTCTGGCTATCGGTTATTAAAACATCTATGAATTTACCCCTTAGAGCCCCTAAAATAGCATCCTTTTTCTCTTTTCCACCAGCAATAGCTATTACTAAGGCATCAGTATTTCTACTGAGGATGTTATAACCTATGGTTTTATCGTCGTAATCATGATCTACTATATTGCCATCTATATCAAACCATCTAAAACCAATATCACCTACGCTATTTAGGCTTAATAGATTGTCCTTATATTCCCTATCATAGGCGAACTCATAATAGGCAGAATCGACCTTAATTTCCCCAATACCAGCAAGGATTATATTGCATTCATCCATCTTTTCAAAGGTGGCTTTTATACTGCTATCTGACATGATGGCCTCTTTTGTTTCCTTACTTTCCACGATGGCCGGCGCATATAGGATATAGGATCGGCCCCCCAGTTTTCTAGCTATAGTCGTAGCGATCACATCCGGCTTTAAACTTGGATAGATGGCATTGCTACCACCTACCAATTGTACTACCGACACGTTTAAGCTTTTATTCTCTTTTAAACTTTTAGCAACTTCTGATAATGTTTTCCCCCATGTTACACCAATCAGATCGTCATTCTTAAGGATGCTCTCCAGATATTCTGCCCCAGCAGCCCCTAAACTCGGCAATATATCCTTTTCATCAATAGCTGATACAACTACGCATTGGGCTAAATTAAATTTGTTTTCCAGCTGACTTTCCAATTCAACATTATACTTATCTATATCCACTATATGTATTTGAACTATATTCTCTTCCAAGGCCTTTTTCAAGATCCTGTTAACCCTCTGCCTTGACATCGACATCTTAGTTGCAATTTCCCCTTGTGTCATTCCCAACTTATAATAGTAGTAAGCAACTTTTGTCATTTCATTCTTACTATAGTTGTACATCTAAGCACCCCTTTCGTTCCGTAACATTTGCTCATCTGTTGTTCATTTGTAGCTATTATACCACAAGGGCTATATTCATTCAATAATTGAATTTTGTAGATCATCTGAAAAACCCCTACCAAATCTAATGATTTGATAGGAGTTTCGATTGAGATTCCAACTATATCATAGCAATTTATCTAGGGCTTGTTTTAAATCAGCTATTATATCCTCTGCAGCTTCTAAACCTACCGAAAGCCTTACTAAGCCTTCCGAAATTCCACTTGCCGCCCTTTCCTCTGGCGAATATGCAGAGTGAGTCATACTTGCTGGATGTTGGATCAATGTTTCACAATCGCCTAAACTTACTGCCAAGGTACATAATTCTACTTTATTCATCAATTCTACTCCTGCCTCCAATCCGCCCTTTAACTCAAAGGACATCATAGCACCCGGAAGCTTCATCTGCTTTTTAGCTAACTCATATTGCGGGAAGCTCTTCAATCCTGGATAATATACTACTCCTACCGCTGGATGAGATTCTAAGAACTCTGCAACCTTTTGCGCATTTTCACAATGTCTCTCCATCCTTAGTTCTAAGGTCTTCATCCCCCTATTGACCAGGAATGCATCAAAGGGGCTTAATGTGGCTCCGGTTAAGTCCTTCAATCCATTAGTCCTTACTTTAGTTATGAAGTCTAGGCTGCCTACTGCAAAGCCCGCTATAACATCTCCATGACCATTTAAATACTTGGTAGCAGAATGAACTACCACATCCGCCCCCAATTCTAAAGGCCTTTGAATATAGGGCGTACAGAAGGTATTATCTACCACCAATATACAATCTTCATTTTCATGGGCTATGACAGCTATAGCTTCTATATCGCTTATCAACATATTTGGGTTGGCTGGGGTTTCTATATAGACCAGTCTGGTATTATCCTTCATGGCCTTTCTCACATTTTCTGGATCCGAGGTGTCAACAAACGTAACTTCAACACCATATTTAGTCAATCCATGATTGAGGTATGCAAAGGTACAGCCATATAGCGTTTTAGATGCAACGATATGATTTCCCGCCTTAACATGGGTCCATATAACGGCTGTTATAGCTCCCATACCCGAAGCAAAGGATAAAGCAGCTTCTCCACCTTCCAAGTTGGCTAATTTAGCCTCTACTTGAGCGTTAGTAGGATTAGCAGTTCTGGTATATGCATATCCTGCTTCTTCCCCTAAAAAAATCTTGGTACCGTGTTCAACTGAATTGAACATAAAGGTGGAAGTTTGATAGATGGGAGTAGCCAAGGCACCATATTGATTTTTTTCATAGCCTGCATGTATAGCCCTGGTACTAAATTGCATTTTGCATAATTTTTCCTTATCCAATTTAATCCCCCTTATATGATTGATGTTTATTTATTTCTATTTCCTGTTCTCTAATAACAGGTAAATTCTAACCATTTTTTCTCCATTCACTTTCATCAATCTTATATTTCCTAATCCGATTGCTTAATAGGGTAGGGGTGACCTTTAATTTTCTAGCCGCCTCTCGAATGCTCCTGCTGTTTCTTAAAACCCTTATAATTATATCCCTTTCATATTCACCTACCATATCCTTAAGCGATAAATTAACAGGTATATTCATATCAACTTCTATGTTGCTATTTAGGATAATATCTTTTTCTTGAATGAAATTACCAGCACTCAATGCAACGGCCCTTTCAACTACATTTTGCAACTCCCTAATATTTCCAGGCCAATTATAAGCGACTAACTTTTTCATGGCTTTAGCTTCTATTCCATCTATGATCTTTCCATATCTCTTGGAATGCTTCTCCGTAAAATACTCAACCAAGATTGGAATATCGTCCTTTCTATTTCTTAGGGCTGGTATCTCTAGGGTAAAGATATTTATTCTATAATAAAGATCCAATCGGAATTTCCCCTCATTGATCAATTCCTCTATATTTTGATTAGTAGCAGAGATTATCCTAACATCTATTGGGATTTCTTTATGGCCTCCAATTTTTCTGATCTTCTTTTCCTGTAGGACCCTCAATAATTTAGTCTGTAAATGAGGAGGCATATCGCCTATTTCATCTAAGAATATGGTCCCTCCTTGCCCTATCTCAAATAGCCCTTTCTTGCCTTCTTTCCTGCCACCAGTAAAGGAACCTGCTTCATATCCAAATAATTCACTTTCCAGAAGCTGTTCGGGTATGGCAGCACAGTTGATTCCAATAAAGGGTTTGTCCCTTCTATTACTAAGATTATGAATTGCACGGGCAAAGATCTCCTTTCCAGTACCGCTCTCTCCAACTATCAGAACCGGAGAATCGGATCTGGCATATAGCTTAGCTTGGCTAATCACTTCATTTATCTTATTACTCTCTCCAATAATATCATCAAAGGAAATGGGGTTATAATAGATATCTTGGTTAGCCATTTCGCTAAGGGAAACCATATAACTCGATAAGTCCCCTTCATTGGCCATAATGGGCTTTATATTCATCTGATATATTTGATTGCCTATCATTACTTCTAAAGTTTCTATCGCTTCTAAACCCTCATTACTCATAAAGAATCTTAACTTGTCGTTATCTATAAGCTCAATAATGGCCTTATCTACAATCTGATCCATCGAAATATTAAATATCTTGCTAACGGCGTAATCATTGGCATACTTAATATGGCCCCTTGAATTTAATATTAAAACCCCCTGAGGTATTACATCCATAACCTTCTTCATTTCAAGATCCCTTTCTTCAAAGGGTACTAGCTTAACCTCTTCTATGCTCCTACACTCCTTAATGCCCCTCATCTCCTGGATGGCCTTAGCCATCCTATGGTCATCTACCTCAGGCAAAATATAATATCCAACACATGTGTGCACTTCTAAATTTAATAGGGGAATGTTATTTCTATAAAGTACTGATAAAAACTCATAGGTTAAATGGGGCCTATCTATATGGGTTGTTATCTTAATTTTCCGAACCTTCACCCTATTCATCCTCTCGTCTTATATATGATGCAATAGTCATGCCAAATTATAAATACTCATAAGATTGAAATTCTGAGCTCTTGCTCACATCCTATTTACTTGTCACATGAAAAATGAAACGAAATCGTTTCATCTTCTCAAAATCCCTAAAAACCAAAGGATTAGTGTAACGATTTTGATATATGTGCGTCAAAATCGTTATACTGTATTTGTTTCAACAACACTAGTAACTCCCTTTTCACGCCACCTACCCCGCTTGTAAAAGATTGTAGTAATAACCGCTCCTAAGGTCCAGGACAGTAATAGAGATATAAAAATCGACTCAGGTCTGCCAATGGGATAGGCCGCAC
>JAAYLY010000111.1 GCA_012521625.1 Tissierellia bacterium
GAGCAGGATGGATTTATCCATCATTTCTAGGCTGGAAAGGGAGATAAGGCTAAAGGACTATGATATAATCCACTGCCATGGGGCTAGGGCTAATTTCGTCGGTATGCTTTTAAGGCCAAAGGTAAACAAGCCCTTGGTAACTACCATCCATAGCGATTATGAATTGGATTTTAAGGATAACTTCTATAAACGACTGATCTTTACCAACTTAAATAAGATGGCTTTGAAACGCTTCGATTATTATATAGCCATATCCGACTCCTTCAAGGAAATGTTAGTGGAGAGGGGTTTTAAGGCTGAAAGGATCTTTACCGCCTATAATGGTATAGATTTGGATGAAGAGATGGATTATATATCTAAGGAAGATTTTCTAAGGAGGTATGGAATCCACGGAGCTGGGAAGACCATAGTTGGAATTGCTGCCAGATTAGACCAGGTAAAGGACCATGAAACCTTTATTAAGGCGGCTGAGCTGGTATTAAGGAAGAGGAAGGATGTAATATTTTTAATTGCTGGTGACGGTAATGAAGGAAAGAAGTTAAAAGCCATGGCTGAGGATTTGGGAATAGGAGACTATGTCCATTTTCTTGGATTTGTTAAGGACCCCTATTCGTTTTTTAATGCCATAGACATCAATACCCTAACATCCATCAGCGAAAGCTTTCCCTACGTAATTCTGGAAGGTGCCAGGATGAAGAAGACCATCATATCAACTAGAGTTGGTGGAGTGGTTAAGCTTATAAAAGAAGGGCAAAATGGCTATATAATCGATGTTGGTGATTATAAAGCCCTGGCCAATAGGATAGAGTTATTATTAGATGATAAGGAAAAGATAAGGATTATGGGTGAAAAACTATATGAAGATGTGGTGGAGAATTATTCTTCCCAACCTATGGCTAGGAGACATCTGGAAATTTATGAAAATATTTTAAAGAAGACAGAGGTATCTTAACTTTTAATGGAAGAAGCAGAGATATAACAAAAAGGAGAATAATTATGGGTTCAACTAGATCGATACTTATGTCTGGTTATTATGGTTTTGACAATAGTGGTGATGATGCCATATTAAAAGCTATTATAAAGGATATTAGGACTATGGATGATTCTGTAGATATAGTAGTCCTGTCTAAGGATCCGCCTAAGACTAAATCCATGTATAATGTAAAGGCAGTAGATAGATTTAACCTTAGGGAGGTAATTAAGGCCATAAAGGATACCTCACTACTTATCAACGGCGGCGGAAGCCTATTACAGGATATAACTAGTACCAGGTCTTTGCTCTACTATCTTGCTCTAATGATGCTGGCCAAGCTCTTTAGAAAGCCAGTAATGGTCTATGCCAACGGCATAGGGCCTATTAAGCGTAAGTTTAATAGGTATCTAACCAGGTTAATCCTAAACAGGGTAGACCTAATTACCCTAAGGGATGAGGATTCCAGAGAATATCTTAGGAAGATGAAGGTTGAAAATGCCAATATCCTAGTAACAGCAGATCCTGTTTTTACCTTGGAAGCCGCCGATGAAAGGCGGATAGGGGAGATCTTTCAAAGGGAAGGGATTCAACAACATGGAAAGTTCATAGGCATATCCATTAGAAAGTGGAAGCTGGCTAATAATCTAGTGGAAGTGGTCTCTAAAACCATAGATACAATAATAGAAAGATATGGTGTAGGTGTAATCTTAATTCCTATGCATTATCCGGAGGATTTGGATATAAGCTTAGAGCTTTTAGATAGGGTAAAAAGTCCAAATGCCTATGTATTAAGGGATAAGTATAGTGTGGAAGAGATTATGGGGGTTATTAGCAAGTTGGACCTGATAGTGGCTATGAGACTGCATTCCTTAATTTATGCTGCCGGGCAGGAGGTGCCTATGGTTGGGTTGGTATATGATCCAAAGGTAGAGGGGATCCTTAAGTCCTTAGGCATGGAATATATGTCGGATGTGGAGAATTTAGCATATGATGAATTAATTTCTAATATAGATGCAGCTTGGAATAATAGGGAAGGCTTAAGGGAGATTCTTAAACAGCAGGATAAGGTGTTAAAAAAGAAGGCCTTATCCAATGTAACTATGGCCTTAAAATTGTTAGAAGCAGGTGAGTAAATGGAGAGGGTAAGCATATTTGGAGTCAACATACATAATATTACTTTGGAAGAAACAGTATCCAGATTAAGGGAATATTTGAAGGGGGAGGAATTAAAAAGGATTTATACCCCAAATACTGAAATTGTAATGGCCGCTAAAGAGGATGAAAATTTAAAGACCTTGTTAAATAAGGGTGACTTGATCATCCCTGATGGTATCGGACTGATCTATGGATCCAGGATTCAGGGTAAGCCCTTGAAGGAAAGGGTAACGGGCTTTGATACATCCATAGAGTTGTTGAAGATAGCCAATGAAAAGGGCTATAGCCTCTATCTATTAGGGGGTAAGGAGGGAGTAGCTAGGGAGGCTGCTGAAAATATTAAGAAGGATTATCCTAATGTTAAGATTGCTGGCTACCACCACGGCTTCTTTAAGGGCAGCCATATAGGATTTAAGGACCATGAGGAAGAGTTGAAAATAGTTGAAGATATAAATAATAGCAATCCGGATATCATCTTCGTAGGACTAGGCTTTCCAAGGCAGGAAATTTGGATAGATAGGAATTATAGTAGGATAAAGGGCAGGGTGATCATCGGAAATGGTGGAGTCATGGATATATTGTCAGGCAATGCCAAAAGGGCTCCGGAAATCTTCCAAAGGCTAGGTTTAGAATGGTTCTATAGGTTGATTAAGGAGCCTTCTAGGTTTAAGAGGCAGCTGGCCCTGCCTAAATTTATGTTACAGGTAATAATCAATAGGGATGCTGTAAAGTAAGCTTCTGTTTAACAGAAGCTTTTAATTTAGCAGATAATTAAGCATGTACTAATATTATATTAATAAATAGGTCATATTTATCCTATATTAGTGGTATTCTACTGTTCTAAAGATTTCCTCCTGTAAATATACTTATATTGATATATTAATTGGAGGTAATATATATGAGGAAATATGTAATCGTAGGCTTAGTCTTAGTACTTATTATGCTTAGTTTACTACTTCCTAAGATACTTGGTAAGGGTGAAGACCTAGTAAAATTTAAAACCCTAAGTGAAGAGGAAGTGCCAGAAAAAATTATGGAGATGCTGCCCCAATATGTTATGGAAGAGCGGGCCCTGGCTTGTAAGTATAGGGATGACATCTACGTAATAGTTACAAGAGGGGAGAAAAAATCCTTAGGCTACTTTGTAGATATAGAAAAGATAGTTAAGGAGAAAAATGAAAGGGGTAACTTCGACATCATAGTCTATGCCCAGTACATAGATCCTAACCCTAATGAAGTACTGCCTCAGGAGTATGATTATCCTACTATTATAGTAAAGACTAACCTAAAGGAAATGCCAGACCAGATCCATCTGGAGATAGAGTATTTGGATTAGGGCCTTAGGGCGAATTTATTGGAGTAATAAATTATGATTAGAAAGAAAATAAAAGGGATGGTTCATTTTTCTTGAACCATCCTTTTTTCAATCCCATTATTCACTTGCAAAGTTATCGAAGTAACCTTGAATTAATACTACAGGAGTGCCCTTATCTCCACTGCCGCTGGTTAAATCGCATAGGCTTCCTATTAAATCGGTTATCTGCCTTGGGGTAGTGCCTAAGGATTCGGCTTGGTCAAGTAGGTCCACTTCCTTACTATAGATTTTTTGTTTTACCGCCTTTAAGATTTCTTCCCCTTCTAGGTGACTTAATTCCGTATCTACCACATATTTAAGCTTTATCTCATTTGGAGTACCCTTAAGGCCTTCCGTATAGCCTGGTGATACTACTGGGTCTGCCAGCTCCCAAATCCTTCCTACAGGGTCCTTAAAGGCTCCATCGCCATATACAAGAACTTCTAACTTCTTTCCAGTTCTTTCATATAATAACCTTTGGATCTCTTCCACATAATATTGGCAGTCCCTAGGGAATAGTTTTACTTCATGATCTGAAGCTAGATTAGAGCCTAAAAGGCCGTATTCAGGATTGTATCCGCTTCCATTGATTGGTTTAGTCAATATGTCGTCTAAACCATAGATTATATTGGCTCCCGCCTTCTTAAGGATCCTCTTAGTCCTCTTTCTTTCATGTACATTTGCAACTAATATGTCTTTAGTGTATTTAAGTATAGTTCTAGGGTCGTTGGAAAAATATATATCTATATTGTCATTGGCCATTTCCCTATAAAGGCTTACATAATCTATGCCAGTAAATGGATGGGGAACCTTCTCTCCGAACATCCTCCTATAATCTTCTTCAGTCAAAACATCGGTATAGGGATTTATAGCAAGTTCGTCCATTTTATCTATATCCATTAAATGGTTGCCTACTTCATCTGCTGGATAGCTTAGTAATAGATGTATCTTCCTACCAGCCATGGCTATTCCCTTTAGTAGGATGGAAAATCTATTTCTACTTAGGATAGGAAAGACTACTCCAATATCTCCAGGGAATTTAGAAGCCACATCCTTGGCAATATCCTCAATTGTGGCATAATTTCCTTGAGCCCTTGCAACTAAGGATTCGGTAATTCCAACTATATCTCTATCCCTTAGTTCAAAATTCTCTTCTTCTGCAGCCCTTAAAACAGAATCTACAACTATATTGATTAAATTGTCCCCTTCTTTAACGATTGGGGTCCTTATACCTCTTGCAACGGTACCTACACACCTACTCATATTCTCTCTCCCCTACAAACAAATTTCTCAGACAATATATTATATCATATACTATCTTATATTAAAAACTATTTTCCTTAGCTGGGTCAATAAATTCCTTTTCTGTGATTATGAAATCAACTGGTATGTCAAAATCCTCCTTAGGAAGCTCTTCAATAATTTGTAAGTCAAAGCAAATACCTATTGTGGTTATATTTGGATACTTTGCTAGGAATCTGTCGTAATAGCCGCCTCCGTATCCAACCCTATAGCCCCTCCTATCAAAGGCAAGGCCAGGAACTAAAATCAGATCGATCTCTTCCGGCTTAATAAGTCTGATGTAATCCTTTTTAGGAGTTAGGATATTATAAAAACCTATTTCCAGTTCATCAAAACTAAGGATTTCGCTAGGCTTAATCTCCTTAGTCTCTGGGTATGTAATGGGAACTGTTACCCTCTTACCAATTTTAAGGCTGTTCTTAATCAGCCTGTGGGTATCCACCTCATCCTTAAAGCTGATAAAGGTCATGATAGTATTTGAATTTTCATAAAATTTACTCCCTATCAATCTATGGTATATGCTCTGGCTGTAGGCCTTATGCTCCTCTTTACTTAATTTTGCCCGCTCTTCCAGCATATGGTTCCTAATATTTTTTTTTATCAAATAAATCACTCCAAACGGTTTATTTATCTTATAATCTATATTATAATATATTATTAAAGGAATGGCTAATTATATTCATACATCAAGAGTATGATTCATTTGACATCGAGGTGGAAAAAAATTGATTAAACTAGTAAATGTCTCTAAGGTTTATGATAATGGAGTCAAAGCCTTAAAGAACGTCAACTTAGAAATAAAAAAGGGTGAATTCGTATTCTTGGTAGGTTCTAGTGGTGCTGGTAAATCTACCTTACTTAAGCTGCTTTTAAAGGAAGAGGAACCTACTGAGGGTTCAATATATTTAAACGGAATGGATATAACTAGGGTAAGAAATAGAAGGATTCCCAACATCAGGCGTAATATTGGGGTAGTATTTCAGGACTTTAGGTTATTACATAATAAAACCGTATATGAAAATGTGGCCTTTGCCATGGAAATTTTGGGGACTCACCCCAGGGAAATCAGGAGAAGGGTTCCTATGGTCTTGAGTATGGTGGATCTTAGCAGGAAGGCATCCTACTTTCCAGACCAGCTGTCTGGTGGAGAAAATCAAAGGGTTTCTATTGCCAGGGCAATAGTTAACAATCCACCTGTTTTAATTGCGGACGAGCCTACGGGTAACCTAGACCCTGATACTGCCTGGGAGATTATGAAGCTTTTAAATGATATAAATAGTAGGGGGACTACTATTTTGATGGCTACCCATGCTAAGGATATAGTTGACCACATGCAAAAGAGGGTTATTACCATAGAAGATGGAATATTAGTTAGAGATATAGAGAAGGGTGGTTATGACCGTGAGATTACGACTGTTTAAGAATGTCATCAAGCAAGGTTTTCAGGGTATGTGGCGTAACCGTGGAATGGGCATAGCTTCCATATCCTCTATATCGGCTGTCTTAATGATCTTGGGTGTAGTCTTGATCTTGATTTTAAGTATAAACGCCTTAGTTGTAGATACCCAGAGTAAGTTCGATGAAATTGAAATCTTCCTCTATGATGATATTACTGATGATGAGATGGTGGCTATTGAGGACTTAGTCCGCGGAAAAGAAGGGGTATTATCCATCCTCTTTAAATCAAAGGACCAGGCCCTTGATATATATAAGGAACAGTGGGGAGATGAGGCTTACCTCCTAGAGGGCTTAGAAGAGGATAATCCACTGCCTAATTCCTACGTAATACAGCTTAAGGATATTAGCTATGCCGATGATATAGTAGCTGAATTAAAGAAGATGACTGGTATTGAGAAGGTCAACTATCATAAGGAAATAATAGACAAGCTTATGCTATTTGCCAACTACATTAGGGTGGGTGGTATGGTGATAATAGCTGCCTTGATTGGAGTATCCATCTTCATCATCTCCAACACTATTAAATTAACTGTAACTGCTAGGAGAAGGGAAATCAGCATCATGAAGTATGTTGGCGCAACCAACGGCTATATCAAGGGTCCCTTTGTCATTGAAGGTCTCCTATTTGGCCTAATTGGCGCCTTAATATCTATTGGAATAGTTTATTTTGGTTATGGTTATTTCTTCGATTCCGTCAATGGTAAGGTCTACGATATCTTCACCATAGCCCTAGTTCAACCCAACACCATTTTAACGGATATTTCCATAATCTTTACTGCCATTGGGGCAGGTATAGGGGCTATAGGAAGTTTAGTTTCTATGAAGAGATTTCTTAACGTTTAGGGGGAGAGGACATGCAAAAGAGGAAGTGGCTAATATATCTGCTGGTTATGATTATCCTATCCTTAAATATTGTATCGGCCTATGCTTCAAACCTTGATGAATTGCAGAAGCAGCAGAAGGATGTTCAGCAGCAGATTAAGAATACTAAGAATCAGATTAATGAAATAGAAAGTAGAACTAAAGACGTTAGCAGGCAGATTGAAGAGTTGGACAGGCAGTTGTCCCAGGCTACGGTAGAACTGGAGAAGGTAGAGAAGGAATTAAGTAACTTGGAAAATCAGATTGTCAGGACTGCTGAGGAGTTGGAAGAGGCAGAGCTTAAGTTAGAGGAAAGGAAGGATTCCTTTAACAAGAGGATCAGGATAATGTATATGAACGGCAATCTAGGATTTTTAGAGATCCTACTGTCATCAGAAAATATCAAGGATTTTCTATCTAGGCAGGAAATCGTGGAGTCCATTGCTGAACATGATAGGGAATTGATCCGCTTTATGAAGGAACAAAGGGATACCATCGATGCTAAGAAGGTGGAATTGGAAGCTCAGAAGGCATCTGTGGAAGCTACAAGGGCAAAGCTGGAATCCAGGAGGAAGGATTTAGAACAGGCTAGTCGCCAAAAGGAAGAACTAATGGGCAGATTAGCCCTAGACAGGAAGGCCTTAGAGTCTGAAGTGGATAAATTAAATGATTTGGCGAAGAAGATAGAGAGCGAAATAGTTAAGTTACAGAGGAATACTGGCCCCTACTCAGGTGGAAAGATGGGCTGGCCGGTACCTGGATATAACATGATTACATCTAAGTTTGGTTATAGAATCCACCCTATTTTAAAGACTAAAAAACTACATACTGGTATAGATATTGGTGTACCCATGGGCGGAAATATTGTGGCAGCTTCCGATGGTGTAGTCATATATAGCGGCGCCTTAGGGGGCTATGGAAATACAGTAATGATCGACCATGGAGGCGGTATAGTAACCCTCTATGCCCATAATTCCAGACTTCTAGTCAGAGAAGGGGCTCAGGTTAAGAGGGGAGACCTAATAGCCAAGGCTGGAAGTACGGGTATGTCCACAGGTCCACACCTACACTTTGAAGTTAGAAAAAATGGGGTATATCAGGATCCATTAACATGGTTAAAATAAAAGGGGACTACCCCTTTTTTTTATCGCTATCTAAGAAAGAAATAAAGAGATGGAGAAGATAATAAGAATGAAACTAGCTAGATTAAATGGTATAATATACCTTATTATTTAATAAAATAGTTTTATAGGCTAATAGTTGAGGTGAAAAAATGAAAAGAAAAAGTAATCTGTTGTTTTTTATAGTAATTTTAATTCTAACTAATGTGATAACCTTCGGTTTAACAAATGTAATGACCTTACAATTTGATAATAAAGTTATAATTCCAAAGGAAGAGTATGAACAGCTCTATACCACCTATATAAAAAATTCAAAGGTATCCTATGTGGAGGAGCTGATTAGGAAAAACTACCTGAGGGATGTGGATGATGAAACCCTATTGGAGGGTAAATTAAAGGGTTTAGTTCAATCCCTAAATGATCCCTACTCCCAGTATTTAACAGTAGATGAATTCCAGGCCTTAGCTGAACAGACTTCAGGAACCTATGGAGGTATAGGAGTCATAGTAGCTCCAGGGGATGATAACTATATTACGGTAGTAGCTCCCATTGAGGGGACTCCAGGAGAAAGGGCAGGCCTTAAGACTGGCGATAAGATAATTAAGGTAGATGGGGTAGACTATACAGCTGAAAATATGGATGCGGCTGTAAAGGTTATGAAAGGCAAGCCCAACACCAAGGTTACCATTACAATTATGCGGAAGGATAAGGAAGGAAATAACCAAACTAAGGATATAGAAATAGTTAGGGAAATCATCAGATTAGTTACGGTTAAATCCCACCTGATAGATGACAAGATAGGATATATCAAGATTACATCCTTCGACGAAATAACCTACGAGGATTTCAAGGCGGATTTAGATGAACTTAAAAAACGGGGCATAGAAGGCTTGATTATTGACTTAAGGAATAACCCAGGTGGTTTGCTTAATATATGTGCAGATATAGCTGATGAATTATTAGGGGAAGGAACCATAGTCTATACTGAGACTAAAGACGGAGAGAGGGAATACCTGACCTCCGATAAGGACCATATCCATGTCCCCCTAGTAGTACTAATTAATGAGGGTAGTGCCAGTGCATCAGAAATCCTTGCAGGGGCCATTAGGGACCACAATAGGGGAACCCTAATAGGTACCAAGACCTTCGGTAAGGGAGTAGTTCAAAGAATAAGGCAGTTTGAAGACGGCTCCGGAATCAAATTGACCATATCAGAGTATTTCACTCCAAATGGAGAAAACATCCACGGGGTAGGAATAGAGCCAGATATAACAGTGGAGTTACCAGATGATATAGAGGGAATCGGAGTTGAATATTTAGATATAGACCTTCAACTTCAAAGGGCCCTTGATGTTATAAAGTCTCAAATTGATTAATTTTGTTAGATATCTTGTTTATTATAAGTATGGAAGCTCCTTATAGAAATTTAGAATAATTATCAGATAAGGATAACTATTATCACATAAAAATTTAATATTATAATTTCATTATAAAAAAGGGGATTTTTAAGTGTACGGGCTATATCAAATAGTTTATTTTACTATTATTGATATACTGAGGATGTTTAAGTCCCCTTTTTTTCTTTTGATAATTTCTATAATATATTACCAATACAAAAAGCATACTAAAAGGCCCTTGATGGCAACTTTAAATTCCCTATTCTTTGGGGCCATAGGTGGTATTATTGCTACGGTGGCCTTTCTTTATCTGCAGGTTTACTTGATTCCCATGGACTTTATCTATATCTTAATAGTGGCCATTATCCTATCCTTAATAGACACCCGCTTTATTTGTTTTTCCTACGGAGGCAGTTTAGTAGTTCTAAGCCATTTAATATTTGGCTTTCCTCAGGTAGATGCCTATGAGCTGATGTTATTGGTTGCTGTCCTTCACATGGTGGAGGCAGTACTTATCATCCTAAGCGGTAATCATCAAAATTCTATTGCCTACTTTCCTATAAACTTTGAAGAGGTTGGAGGTTATGTGTTTAATAGGATCTGGCCCTTGACCTTGGTTTTGTTTATCGGAGATACTATGATTAGGCCTATTACAGTTATAGCCTTATTAAGTTACGGGGATTTTACCGTTTCCTATTCACCTAAGAGGAAGACGGTATTATCTGGTATAATCTTATTTTTCTATGGCCTTATTCTCTTTAAAATAACCCTATTAAAGATAAGTCCATATTTACCACCTATTTTGGCCATCATAGGTCATGAGTTTATCATCCATCTAAATAAGTATAGGGAAAGGACCAGGGTACCCCTCTATACTATACCCAAGAGGGGGATAAGGGTCTTCCATGTGAAAAATAATAGTATTGCTAAGAAGTTGGGGATTTCAAAGGGAGACATAGTCTTAAGAATCAATGACCTGGAGGTTAAGGAGCAAAAAGACCTATTGGATCTGGAGAGGTTGAAGCAGGATAGTTATAAGATAGAGTTCTTTAATTTAAAGAAGGGCCTAGTGGTTAAGACCTATAGGGGAAAAAGAAAGAACCTTGGCATCGTTACCCTGCCGAAGGTTCTGTAATGTCCATATTATTTAAATCAAGAGAATAGATAATTCTAGATTTAGTACTTTCAAAGGGTACTTTAAAATCTATATAAAGTAGGTTGTTGTCGCTATCATAATAAGCCTTATCGCTGGTTATGTTTGTTATCTCCTCTAGTTCCTTAGCTTCTATATGGTATTTATAGAAGGTATAAACACTGTTGTTTAGAGAAGAACTGATGATGCCTAAAGTATTATCATCTATGGTGAAGAAGTTATTTACGTTTAAGTCTATAGAGTCATAGATTTTGCCATTGCTTAACCTTAGTAAGACCAATTCACTATTATTGGTTTTGGTATTTAATTTTAAATAAGCCATATAGTCATGGTTTATAAATTTAGGCTTAAAGCCTTCCCTTTCTTCTTCTATTTCTATCCAATCTGACAGGAATTTAATGGTATATTTGTCATCTACCTGATCCTTTAGGGTAAGGACCAAATCATCGCCTAAATTCTGCATCCCGATTATTTCAGAATACAAGTAATGGACTAAATCGGTTGTATCATTCTTTAGGTTATAGTTGTATATAGCTGATGATAGGGTATTTTTATTTAGGATGTACAGATTTTCGCTATCCCTCCAGCTTATGCTGGCTGGGCTTATAGGATTATCATGGACAACCTTATAGGTCTTATTATCCTTAGAGTTTAGTATATATAATTTATTAAACTCACCGCTGGATTCTAATAGGGCAATCTTATCTAAGCTTGGATTAAATTTAGCACTTACGATGTCAGAACTGGTGGAATATATAACTTCCTTCTTCCCCTTCTTTAGATCGTATAAAAGCAGGTTCTGCCATTTTTTATCTACCCTATCTTCCCTCTTATATAAAATGTAATCATTGGGTATATAGTCTAATATAAAGCCTTCATCTAAAAAGCTGGAGATGAAGTTCTTAGTTGATTTAACTAATTCACCTGTATTGGCGTCGATGATTACGGACATATCTACTACAGGCGTTTCTATATTGTATTTATCCAATATATTTTTATAATTTAGCTCCCAAAATAGCTTGTCATCTTCTTTAATCATATTTATATCCGGGGAAGTGCTAGTGACTATTTGGAAATCAGATTTTACCTTGTTGATTACTTCGCTGGCTGATAATTTTACCGATAAGGGTTTATAATTTTCATTGATAATATTAAATTTTAAATCATCTGTATCCCTTAAATTTAAACCCTTAAATTCTATTAGAATCTGGGGTATGGCCAATTTATTTGAATTTTTATTATCTATATTTTCAACATAAATATTGATTTCATTGTCTGACTTAGTAATATCCCTAATTTTAACACCGGATGTTTCAAGTAAGCCTAAAGAAGCCAATACCTTAAATTGTCCGTTCTTTTTTAGAATTTCAACGCTAGGCTCCAAATTTTGGAAACCCTTAGTAAGTGCAACCTGCTCCATTTGGTAGCTGAAATTATCTTCTTCTATAGTTTCCCTAACTCTACCATCGTCCCTAATCATCAATGGACTTGCATTGCCGCTAGCACAAGCTATAGTTAGGGTGGCTATATATATAAAGGTAATTATTAGTAATAGACGTTTCATCCGGACTCACTCCTCAAACCTATTTTACAATAGTTAATAACTTTCTACAAGCCTATATCATGCAAAATCTACATATTATATATTTTGACAATAGTGAAATATATTATATAATATATTTCAGAACGAATGTTCAATTTAGAGGTGAAAATAGTGAACAAGTTTAAGATAGAATCTAGTTTCAAGCCTACTGGTGATCAGCCAGAAGCCATAGATAAGTTGGTAGAAGGCATTAAGAAGGGCCATAAGCACCAAACCCTTTTAGGGGTTACTGGCTCTGGTAAGACCTTCACCATGGCTAATGTTATAGAAAGGGTTCAAAAACCCACCCTAGTCATAGCTCACAATAAGACCCTGGCCTACCAACTGGCCAGTGAATTTAAGGAGTTTTTTCCCAATAATGCAGTAGAATATTTCGTCTCATACTATGATTATTACCAACCGGAAGCATATGTACCAGGTACGGATACCTATATTGAAAAAGATGCATCCATAAATGATGAAATAGATAAATTACGCCACTCTGCAACGGCTGCCCTCTTTGAGAGGAAGGATGTTATCATAGTGGCATCTGTATCCTGTATATATGGTTTGGGTGACCCTATAAATTATGAGAAGATGGTAGTCTCCCTAAGGCCAGGTATGATCATCGATAGGGATGAGGTAATGAAAAAGTTGGTAGAGATCCAATATATGAGGAACGATATCAACTTCGTCAGAGGTACCTTCCGGGTTAGGGGAGATGTGTTGGAGATCTTCCCAGCAGCATCTAGTGAGAACACCATAAGGGTAGAGTTCTTCGGGGATGAGATAGATCGGATTGTTGAAGTCAACCACTTGACAGGGGAAGTTATAGGTCTTAGAAAGCACGTCTCCATCTTCCCTGCCTCCCACTATGCTACTAGTGAGGATGTTATTAAGAGGGCCCTGGTAACCATAGAGGAGGAGCTGGAGGAGAGATTGAAGGAATTAAGGGATCAGGATAAGTTAGTTGAAGCCCAGCGTCTGGAGCAGCGAACCCGATATGATATGGAGATGTTAAGTGAAATGGGCTTCTGCCAGGGTATAGAGAACTATTCAGCCCATTTAAGCAGTAGGCCTATGGGAAGCAGGCCCTTTACCCTAATTGACTACTTCCCAGAGGACTTTCTAATGATAATCGACGAATCCCATGTTACAATCCCACAGATTAGGGGTATGTATGAGGGAGATAGGTCCAGAAAGACCACCCTGGTGGAGTATGGCTTTAGGTTGCCATCGGCCCTTCATAATAGGCCCCTTAAGTTTGACGAATTTGAATCTATGATAAATCAGGTAATATACGTTTCAGCCACTCCTGGGCCTTATGAAAAGGAACACAGCACCAATGTGGTTGAGCAAATCATCAGGCCTACAGGTCTGCTGGATCCTGTTATAGAGGTAAGGCCAACCCAACATCAGATCGATGATTTAGTTGCTGAAATCAATAAGGTTATTGAAAGGGAAGAGAGGATACTAGTTACTACCCTGACTAAGAAGATGGCAGAGGATTTAACTAAGTACTTTAAGGAAATAGGAATTAAGGTAACCTACCTCCATTCGGATATTGATACCATTGAGAGGATGGAAATAATTAGAGACTTGAGAATGGGTAAATATGATGTCCTGGTGGGTATAAACCTACTTAGGGAAGGATTGGACTTACCGGAGGTCTCCTTAGTAGCCATCTTAGATGCTGACAAGGAGGGCTTTTTAAGGTCAGAGACTTCATTAATCCAGACCATCGGTAGGGCAGCTAGGAACGTAAATGGTAAGGTAATCATGTATGCCGACACCATAACTGGCTCCATGGAAAGGGCTATAAGTGAAACCAATAGAAGGCGTGAAATCCAAGATAGGTATAACAAGGAGCAAGGTATTACTCCAAAGAGTGTAAGCAAGGGAATAAGGGATATAATAGAGGCTACAATAGTAGCTGAAGAAGAGGCTAAGTTTGAAGAAAGTTTTAGCAAGGACGAAATAGAATCCATGGTTATAGGATTAGAACAGGCCATGTTAGTGGCTGCAGAAGAGTTGAACTTTGAAAAGGCAGCAGAATTAAGGGATAAGATATTTGAACTGAAGAAGATGTTAGACCAATGAGGTGGATAGAAGAATGACAAAAGACAAGATCATAATTAGGGGGGCCAAGGTGCATAACCTAAAGAATGTAAACCTAGAGCTTCCTAGGAATAAATTCATTGTCTTCACTGGCTTAAGCGGTTCTGGGAAGTCTTCCTTGGCCTTTGATACCATCTATGCTGAGGGACAAAGGAGATATGTGGAGTCCTTATCCAGCTATGCAAGGCAGTTTTTAGGTCAAATGGATAAACCAGATGTAGAATATATAGAAGGCTTATCCCCTTCCATATCTATAGATCAGAAGACTACTAGTAGAAACCCCCGTTCCACCGTAGGTACGGTGACGGAGATCTACGACTACTTAAGGCTACTGTACGCCAGAATAGGAGTACCCCACTGTCCAAAGTGCGGTAGGGTAATCTCCAGCCAGACTATAGATCAGATGGTTGATAAGCTAATGGCTTTGGAGGAAAGGAGCAGGATCCAAATCCTAGCCCCAGTAGTTAGGGGTAAAAAGGGCGGACATGTCAAGGTGTTGGAAAACATCAGGAAGGAAGGCTATATCAGGGTTATAGTAGATGGAGAGACCTATGATATAAATGAAGAGATTAAGTTAGATAAGAATAAGACCCATACCATAGAGGTGGTAGTAGATAGGATAATAATAAAGGAAGGAATCGAAGCTAGGTTGGCAGACTCCTTGGAGACTGCCTTTAGTTTGGCAGAAGACCTGGTGGTAGTAGATGTTATAGGTAAGGAGCGTTTGACCTTTAGCCAAAAGTTGGCCTGCCCAGACTGTAATATAGCCATGGAGGAATTGGAACCTAGGATGTTTTCCTTCAACAATCCCTATGGTATGTGTCCAACCTGTAACGGTTTAGGTTTTCACAGGTCTGTAGACCCGGATTTGGTAATACCCAATAAGGATTTGAGTATAGAAGAAGGGGCCCTAGCCCCTTATGGCAATGCCAGTGAAGGATCTTATTATTTTGAGATGTTTAAGGCTATAGCTGAGGATAATGGATTCAGTACCAAGGAGCCATTAAAAAATGCTCCTAAGAAGCTAATAGACGAATTGCTATATGGTACAGACAGGGTTATTAGCTTCGAATTTGAAAGCCATTATGCCAATGGCTTGAAGAAATTTAATGGCACCTTCGAGGGTGTAATAAACAACCTGGAAAGAAGATATATGTCTACCAGCTCCAACGGCATGAGGGAGAGGATAGAGGAATATATGTCCGATATACCCTGTCCTTCCTGTAAGGGTAAGAGGTTAAGAGAAGATGTCTTAGCCGTAAGGGTCAATGGCCTGAATATTATAGAGCTAACCGACCTTTCCGTTAAGAAGGCTATTGAATTCTTTGACGCCCTGGAATTAACGGAAAAGGAAGAGATGATAGCTAGACAAATACTAATTGAAATCAAAAATAGATTGAAATTCCTAGAGCAGGTGGGCCTAGATTACCTAACCCTGTCTAGGATGGCAGGAACCTTGTCTGGTGGTGAATCCCAAAGGATTAGGCTGGCAACCCAAATTGGCTCCAGCCTGGTGGGGGTAGTCTATGTACTAGACGAGCCCAGCATCGGCCTCCACCAAAGGGATAATGAGAAGCTACTTAAGGCCTTAAGGGATTTGACAGACCTGGGCAATACCCTAATCGTAGTAGAGCACGATGAAGATACCATGTATACGGCTGACCATATAGTGGACATAGGGCCAGGGGCCGGTATCCATGGAGGCCGTATAGTAGCTGAGGGGAATGTGGAAGAGATTAAGAAAAATCCTGCTTCCATAACTGGACAATACCTATCAGGAAAGAAGAAGATTGAGGTTCCAGAGGAGAGAAGGCAGCCTAATGGCATGTGGATTGAAGTCCTAGGTGCCCAGCAGAACAACCTAAAAAATATAGATGTAAAGATCCCCCTAGGAGTATTTACTGCAGTGACTGGGGTATCTGGTTCAGGAAAGTCATCCCTGGTAAACGAGATATTATATAAGGCTTTGGCGGCCAAGTTAAATAATGCCAGGATTAAGCCTGGTAAGCATAGGGAAATAAAGGGCTTAGAACACCTAGATAAGGTTATAGCCATAGACCAAAGTCCAATTGGTAGGACTCCAAGGTCAAATCCCGCCACCTATACAGGGGTCTTTGACGATATAAGGGAAGTCTTTGCCATGACCAATGAGGCCAAGATGAGGGGCTATAAGAAGGGCCGCTTTAGCTTCAACGTTAAGGGTGGAAGGTGTGAAGCCTGCAAGGGTGATGGTATACTGAAGGTAGAGATGCACTTCCTACCTGACGTCTATGTGCCCTGTGAAGTCTGCAAGGGTAAAAGGTATAATAGGGAGACCCTGCAGGTTAAATATAGGGATAAAACCATAGCAGATGTCCTAGAGATGACCGTCGAAGAGGCCCTTGAGTTCTTTGAAAACCATCCTAAGATTAAGAGAAGGCTTCAGACCCTATATGATGTAGGGCTAGGATATGTAAAATTAGGCCAGTCATCAACCACCCTATCTGGCGGTGAAGCCCAGAGGGTTAAGTTGGCTACAGAGCTCTCAAAAAGGCCTACGGGTAAAACGGTATATATTCTAGATGAGCCTACTACAGGACTACACTTTGCTGATGTTCATAAGTTAATTGATGTTTTAAATAGATTAGTAGATGAAGGCAATACGGTAATAGTCATAGAACACAACTTAGACGTAATAAAGACAGCCGACTACATCATAGACCTGGGGCCAGAAGGGGGAGACAATGGAGGTACCATAGTGGTAACTGGTACTCCAGAAGAGGTAAGCCAGTGTGAAGCATCCCACACAGGTAGGTTTTTAAGAAAGATATTAAATAATGAATAAGGAGTGAAGTTGTTGAAGATTACTATTTTAGAACCCTTAGGGGTTAATGAGGAGCAATTAAGGGAGATAGCAAAACCTATTACCGATAAAGGTCATGAACTAGTTATTTATAATGAAAAAACTAGGGATGTGGAAGTATTAAAGGAAAGGGTTAAGGATACAGACGTATTGATAATAGCCAACTCTCCATTAGAAGGAGAAGTAATAAGGGCTGCAGAAAAGCTAAAGATGATATCCGTTGCCTTTACAGGTTATGACCATGTGGACCTAGATGCTTGTAAGGAGAAGGGTATATCAGTAAGCAATGCTGCTGGCTACAGCACCCCATCTGTTGCAGAATTAGCCTTTGGGCTTATGATATCCTTACTTAGAAAGGTAGTTTCTCTAGATAAGGTTACTAGGGAAGGGGGAACCATGGCAGGATATAGGCAAAACGACCTGTATGGTAAGACCTTAGGTGTTGTAGGTGTTGGAGCCATAGGCAAGAATGTAGCAAGAATTGGCTTAGCCTTTGGCTGTGAAGTCTTGGCCTATAACAGAAGCCAAGATGAAGAATTGGTCAAGGAAGGGGTTAAATACGTAGACTTAGATGAACTTCTTAAGGCAAGTGATATAGTAAGTGTTCATCTTCCGTTGACTGATGAAACTAGGGGCCTTATCAGCGAAGAGAAACTTAAACTGATGAAGAAGGATGCCCTATTGATTAATACAGCTAGAGGACCAATAATAGATAATGAAGCCTTAGCCAAGGCCCTAAATGAGGGCTGGATAGCAGGGGCTGGTATAGACGTCTTCGATATGGAGCCGCCACTGCCAGCAGACTATCCATTGTTAAAGGCTAAGAATGCTGTCCTGACTCCTCATATAGGCTTTGCCACAGAGGAAGCCATGGTAAGAAGGGCCCACATAGCCTTTGCCAATGTGGAGAAGTGGATGGAAGGTAGTCCACAAAATGTGGTTTTATAAAGGTTAGCTTATAAATTGGCCATTGTAAAAACTTATAGTTACAATTAAATAGCAATTGTATAGATAATGAATAAAGTAAAAGTGGGAGGATTACTGAATTCCTCCCACTTTTTTATTTCTGATGAAGTTACTAAATATGCTAATAGTCTTGTCACCATCTACAACTTATACTCAAAATCAATTTTATCACCAAAACTGCCTTTGTTAATAAAATAGTAATAGCATGGAGAAGAGGTGATGAGATGTATAGAAATTTGGTGGTAGGTTGTGATAGTAAGGTTAAATTGGAAGATGGAAGGCTGGTTAATTATATAAACTTCGACAATGCGGCCACAACACCTCCTTTTCACTCTGTTTTAGAAGGGATAAATTGCTTTGCGCCAAATTACTCCTCGGTACATAGGGGAGCTGGATATAAGTCCAAGCTTTCGTCGGACCTTTATGAAAAGGGAAGGGATGTGGTACTTGATTTTGTAAATGGAGATAGGGACTATCATACTGTAATTTTTTTGAAAAATACTACTGAGGGTATAAATAAGTTATCTTACAGGTTGGAGGATCAACTGAAGGGCAAGGTGGTCCTATCTACCTATATGGAGCACCATTCCAACCTATTGCCATGGAAATATAGGTATGAGACGGATTTTGTAAGGGTTGATGATGCAGGCAGATTATGTTTACAGGACCTAGAGGATAAGCTTAAGAGCTATAAGGGCAGGGTTGGGCTGGTGGCAGTAACAGGGGCATCTAATGTGACTGGATATACAAATGATGTTCATAAGATAGCTAGGCTAGCCCACAAATATGGGGCTAAGATCCTAGTAGATGGGGCCCAGCTGATCCCACACTGTTCTTTTGACATGAAGCCTAAGGAGGAGGATGAGCATATAGATTTCTTAGCCTTTTCAGCCCATAAGATGTATGCCCCCTTCGGTAGCGGAGTATTAATTGCCCCTAAGGATATTTTTAAAGACGGACATTCAGAAATCATTGGCGGTGGAACTATCGATTTTGTATCCATGGAAGACACTATCTGGTTAAATCCACCCCAGAAGGAGGAGGCAGGCACTCCAAACCTAATGGGGGTTGTGGCCCTAATGGAAGCCATAAAGATCCTAGAGTCCATCGGTATGGAGAGGATAGAAGAATATGAAAGAAATCTTACCATATATGCCTTAAACCTAATGAGGGAGATACCAAATTTGATAATCTACGATGATTTTAATACGGATGCAAAGGTGTCCATTATTTCCTTCAATATAGAAGGGATGCACCACTCTAAATTAGCAGAACTTTTAGGAAAGGAAGGGATTGGGGTCAGGAATGGCTGCTTCTGTGCCCAGCCCTATGTTCAGCAAATCTTAAAGATATCAGATGAAGAGATGGAGAAATATAAGGATAAGCTACTTCCAAGGCCAGGATTAGTTAGGATGAGCCTGGGCTTATATAATAGCTATGAAGAAGTCTATAGGATGGCAGAAGTATTGGATACTATTGGAAGGAATGTGGATTACTATCTAGAGGGCGGGAGATAAATTCTCTGGAGAAAAATCCTATAGTAGTATAAAAGATAGTAGTTTATAAGATGATTTATCTACACATGATTAAAGAATAAATTGAAGTATAATTAAATATGTATTTACAATAGACATTATATATTTAATACAAATAAAGTTATTAGTAAAAAGGTAAGAGTATATTTTTTTAATTCAACCCCCTTGATAAAGGGGGTTATCCTTTGTAAAATTTAGTAACTTAATACTTAATATGAGGAATTTATAATCCATAGGACCATTAGCCTATATTTGAATTGTCTAAAAAATAACTTTCTATCTATTTTCTTAAACTAATTTGATTGTAAATAATGCTAATAATAGTATAAACTACCTCCTTATTACCAATAATTAGGGAAAAGGAGGGTTTTTATGGGTAAAAAGTTGAGTATTCTTATGTTTAGTGGAGAATTTGATAAAGCTTTAGCAGCCTTAGTCCTTGCTAATACAGCTAGGGAAATAGATATGGAAGTAAACATGTTCTTTGCCTTCTGGGGGCTATTATTAGTTAGGGATCCTAACAAGCTTACAGATGAAGATAAGACTATATATGAAAAAATTATTGCAAATTTAACCCCAAAGGGTATTGAAGAGCTACCCTTATCTAGGATGAACTTTGCAGGAATAGGCAAGATGATGTTAGAAGAGATGATGAAGGAAAGCGATACACCGCCTATAGAAGCATTTTTGAAGGGGGCAATAAATAAGGGAGTAAAGCTAAGGGCTTGCAAGTTATCTTGCAAAGTTATGGGGTTTAAGGAAGATGAATTTCTAGATCAGGTAGAAATTGCCACTGCAGCAGACTATCTCGATGAAGCGTCAATGGCTGATATCCAGCTATTTATTTAAAATATTCTAAATATAGAGATAAATTATTTTAATTGAGTATCGATTTAGCACAATAGAAGTTAAACTTGCAAAATTAAATCATCTATATATAATTATTAGTGTGTAGATTTATAAAAAGGAGGAAATGGTGTGAAAGAAAAGAGAAACCAAAATGAGGTAAAAGGTTTTCTTAAAACCATTGAGACAATAGGAAACAAATTACCTCATCCAGCCATGATTTTCTTAATTCTTAGCATTATTGTTATTCTATTATCAGCAGTCCTTGCTCAAGTAGTAGAACCAGTAGAATACTACGATGCAAGAGCAGGGGAGTACGTAACTAAAAGTGTAGTATCATTATTTAATGCAGATGGTTTACGCTACATATTTAATAATGCTACTACAAACTTTACAAGCTTCGCTCCATTAGGTACAGTACTAGTGGCCATGTTAGGGGTAGGAGTAGCTGAATGGACAGGTCTATTCAATACTTCATTAAGGAAATTATTATCCAATGTTAACTCTAAACTACTTACTGCTATTGTTGTATTTGCAGGGGTTATGTCCAATATTGCATCAGACGCAGGATACGTAGTAGTTATTCCATTAGGAGCTTTAGTATTTGCTGGAGCAGGTCGTCATCCTATAGCCGGTTTAGCTGCAGCATTTGCTGGAGTTTCAGGAGGATTCTCAGCCAACTTAGTATTAGGAACTACAGACCCATTGTTATCAGGTATAACTAATGAGGCCTTAAGAGGTGCAGGAATCGATTATCAGATGGATCCAACTGGTAACTGGTATTTTATGTTCGTTTCAACCTTCATGTTAGTTGCCTTAGGTACTTGGGTAACTGAGAATGTAATTGAAAAGAACCTAGGACCTTATACTGGTAAATATGTAGTTGAACAAGAAGAAATAACAGAACTTCAAAATAGAGGACTTAGGAATGCTGGTATTGCATTA
>JAAYLY010000112.1 GCA_012521625.1 Tissierellia bacterium
GAATAAATATAGTGATTCTCCGGTGGTCCAAAAAAGGGGGATTGAGATGAATATCAGGAATATTACTAATTTAAATAATCTAAATCTTACAAATAGTAGCCGGCAGGAAGTAAAGGAAAAATCAAACTTTAAGGATATCTTTAATGAGGCTATGGACAAGCTGAATAAGAAGCAGCTTGAGGCCGATAGGATGGTTTATGATTTCATAACTGGCAAAGAAGACGATTTGCATAAGGTGATGATTGCCACTGAGGAAGCTAGATTATCACTAGAGCTTGCAGTACAAGTGAGAAATAAATGCGTTGAGGCTTATAAGGAAATAAACAATATGCAACTATAGTAATAGAAAAAGGAGTTACACCTAGTTATGGATAAGGCTAAGGAGATATTAGAAGGAGTTAAGGGCGGTTGGGAAAATCTGTCGAAAAAAAAGAAGATCACCCTAATATCGTTAGTAGGTTTAACCCTACTAGCCATAATTATATTTGCCCTTTTTAGTCGAAGGGTTAACTATGTAACCCTTTTTAGCGATTTGGAACCCAGCGATGCTGGAATCATCACAGAGGACCTTGAAGCTAAGAAGATCAAATATAAGCTGGAGGATCAGGGAAGGAAGATCCTCATAGATGAAAAGCATGTGGACAAGTATCGACTTCAATTGGCAATGGAAGGCAAGATGCCTGAAAATTCCCCTGGTTTTGAGATATTCGACGATACTGGTTTGATGGTTACCGATGAAGATAGGAGGATAATGTATCAGAGGGCTTTGACAGGGGAGTTGGAAAAGTCCATCAAGTCCCTGGAAGCCATAAAGGATGCAAAGGTCCATCTGGTAATGTCGGAAAAGAGCATTTTTGACACAGAAGCTACTGATGCCCAGGCATCAGTAATACTTGAGTTTAATCCTGGTTATAGGGCCAGCCCTGATATGATCAAGGGCATAACTGCCCTGGTAGCAGGGGCTGTGGAAAACCTGCCTGAAGAAAATATCCAGATCATAGATTCCCAGGGCAGGGTCTTAAGCGAATTACTTAATGAGGAAAATCTATCCACCATGGATATGATCCAGCAGTACCAGGCTATGAAGGAAAAATTTGAAAGCAAGATGGAGTCGGAGCTGATGGACCTATTAGGAGGCATCTTTGGCAGGGACAAGGTTAAGGTAAAGGTTTTCGCAGACTTGGACTTCGATGGGGAGGAATCCTCAGTAGTAAGATATACAGATCCTGTAGTTAGGAGCGAGCAGTTAGAGGTTAGGGGTGAAAACATCAACACCCAGGAGGTAACTGGCGGAGTAGTTGGAGATAATACCAGCAATGTCATTGAAAGCGTATCCGGCGATGGCTCAAGCTACAACAGGATAGTAAACCATGAGCTGACCACTGAAACCGTCAGCACCATCAAGGCACCAGGCAAGATCAACCGGATGACCACCTCTGTGGTTTATGATGGGAATCTTTCCGATGCTAGGATTGAGCAGATTAGAAATATAGTAGCCTCTGCTACAGGCTTCGATGAAAGCAGGGGGGATGTTATAAATGTAGATGGTATAGTCTTCGACAGGACCTCTGAAAGTAGGTATGAAGATGCCCTAGAGACCCCAGCTGAAGAAGGCATAAAGGGCCTAATCAAATCCTTATATTCTCAATATAGGAGTCTGATAAATATTATAGGAATTATTTTCATCATATCTGCTATTATTACCTTCATAATAGTTAGGATTAAAAAGAGAAGGGAAGATAGATTATTTGAAGAGAATCTGCCTATGTATGCAAGTGAAATGGGCGATGTTTTAGAGGAGCAAGTGGACCAAGAAGCAGACCCAGCCAAGGATGTGGAAGATGTAGCTATGGATATTAAGTCTAAGAATAATGAATTTAGGGCTCAAAACTATGCTAAGGATAACCCTGAGATCGTTGCTGATTTAATTAAGGCTTGGATGAAGAAATAGTAGGTGAGACATATGGCGAAGAAGATGGAAGGCGTAAAAAAGGCAGCTATTTTATTAATAGCCCTGGGACCTGATATAGCTTCCCAGGTATTGAAGTTGCTACCGGAAAATATAATACAGCAGGTTACCTATGAGATAGCCAATACGGAATTTGTTTCCCCTGAGGAGAGAGACTATGTATTGGAGGAGTTTGTCCATATGGCAACTGCCAGGCAGTATGTCCTAGATGGGGGAATAGAGTATGCCAAGAATCTACTCCACAAGGCCCTAGGTTCCCAAAGGGCCAAGGAGATTATAGACATGCTCCACCAAATCCAGCAGAGGGAGAGGCCCTTTGCCATCGCCAGGAAGGCAGACCCTCAGCAGCTGTATAATCTATTGATAAATGAACACCCTCAGACGGTGGCCCTGGTCATGTGCTATCTACAGCCTGAGAAGGCTGCACTGGTCTTATCCTCCTTCCCTGAGGAGATGCAGGCGGATATAGCTGAGAGGATCGGGACCATCAACCGTACTTCTCCAGCCATCATCAGCAAGATAGAAAAGATCATGGAGAATAAGCTATCCAACATCCTGGACACTAATACGGAAGCGGTGGGAGGAGTAAAGGCTCTAGTAGATATCTTGAATTCAGTAGATAGGACTACGGAGAAGAATATCTTAAGCGACTTGGAGACCAAGCAGCCTGAACTGGCTGATGAAGTAAGGGCCAACCTATTTACCTTCGAAGATATCGTCAGCCTGGACCGTGCATCTATTCAGAGGGTATTGCGTGAAGTGGATAATCAAGACCTGGTCATGGCCCTTAAGGGTGCTTCAGAAGAAGTGGCCAACGTCATCTTCGATAACCTTTCCAAGAGGGCGGCTGAAATGCTGCAAGAAGACCTTAGGTTCCTGGGGCCAGTTAGGCTATCCCAGGTGGAGGAAGCCCAGCAGCGTATTGTGGCCATTATTAGAAGGTTAGATGAGATTGGTGAGATCATCATCGGAAGAGGTGAGCAAGATTCGATTATCGTATAGGTTGATAAAGAAGGATGATGTATCCTACTTGCCCAAAGCCTCTGTTATAGAGACTAAGATAGAATATGATGCCTTTGAGAAGCAGGAAGAGCTGGTAGAAGAAAGGCTGGAAGATATTCAGGAAGAGGAAGCTGAGGATAAGGTCTCCTATGAAGAGCTAATTAGGGAAGCCCAGGAAAAGAAGGAGCTTATTATAAAAAAGGCCATGGAGGAGACGGAGGAAATCCGCCAAAAGGCAAGGGAAGAGGCCTATAATGAAGGCTTTAATAAGGGCTTGGAAGATGGTCTTAAAAAGGGTTTCGAAGAAGGTAAGGTTAAGGGCTTTGAAAGTGGCTATAAGGCTGGTATGGAAGAGGCCCAAAAAGAGGCCCAGGAGATTAGAAGAAAGGCAATTGAACTCTTTGATAGGGCCGAAAAAGAGGTGGATAAATATATAAAGGAAAATGAGGATAGGATTGTAAGATTAGCAGCCCAGATGGCGGAAAGTATAGTCCACCAAACTATAGATACTTCATCGGATAATATCCTCCAACTAATTAAGCCCATTTTACTCAAGTTTAAAAGGGCAGAAACTATAATCATAAGCTGCCACCCTGAGAACTATGACTTCCTAAAGAAGAGCATCTATGAACTGGAACAGAAATATGAAGATACCAGGTTCATCATCTTGGAGGATGAGTCTTTAGAGAAAAATGGCTGCGTCATCGAAAATGAACATCAGATTATAGACTTACAGATTCGAAAACAGCTTGACAATATACTACAAAAGTTGACTAGTCTGGAGTGAAGCCCTTGTTAAATATACCTTTTGAGGAATATGAAAACTTAATAAGGTCCCAAAGCCACTATACCAGACTTGGCAAGGTTAGCCAGGTTATTGGGCTGATTATCAGGGTGGAAGGCTTAAAGGTCTTCGTAGGGGAGGTCTGTGAGATCATAGTAGATTCCTCCAAGGAGCCGGTTTTAGCCGAGGTAGTAGGCTTTCAGGACGATTCAGTCTTACTGATGCCCCTAGGGGAGCTGCAGGGTATAGGTCCAGGCTGCTTAGTTAGGCCCACTGGCCATTCCTTAAAGATAAAAATCAGCGACGACCTACTAGGCAACACCCTAGACGGCTTAGGAAACCCCATAGATAAGCCGGTAAAGGGGGAAGGTAAATTATACGATATACACCGGGCCCCACCCAATCCCTTTAAGAGGAGGAAGATTGAAAAGATTATGTCTACAGGGGTCAAGGCCATAGATGGAATCTTGACCTGTGGTGAAGGCCAGAGGATAGGTATATTTGCAGGTTCTGGTGTTGGTAAGAGTACCCTGCTGGGTATGATAGCCAGATACTGTGAAGCCGATGTAATAGTCATAGGCCTAATAGGGGAGAGGGGTAGGGAGGTACTGGAGTTTATCGAAGGAGACCTGGGACCTGAAGGATACAAGAAGTCAGTGGTAGTATGTGCTACTTCCGACCAGCCTCCCTTGGTGAGACTAAAGGGGGCCTATGTGGCAACGGCCATTGCAGAATACTTCCGAGATCAGGGCAAGAAGGTAGTCCTGATGATGGATTCGGTAACTAGATTTGCAATGGCCCAGCGTGAAATTGGACTAGCTACCGGAGAACCTCCTACTACAAGGGGATATACCCCTTCAGTATTTGCCCAGCTGCCAAGGCTGTTGGAAAGAAGCGGTATGTCCGACAAGGGGTCTATTACAGCCTTTTATACAGTTCTAGTAGAAGGGGACGATATGAACGAGCCCATAGCCGACGCTGTAAGGGGTATACTAGATGGCCATATAGTCCTATCTAGAAAGATAGCAGCAGAAAACCACTATCCAGCCATCGACATCCAAAACAGCGTCAGTAGGATTATGAAGGAAATTGTGGACGAAGAACACTACCTTCTAGCTGGTCAGCTTAAGGAGAACTTGGCTATCTATGAAAATTCTAAGGACCTAATAGACGTAGGTGCCTATAAGGCAGGCAGCAATCCCTTATTAGATAAGGCTGTAAAATTAAACGGACCCATCCGCCAGTTCTTAAGGCAGGGCATAGATGAAAGGTTTAGCCAGGAGGAGACCTTGAAGTTACTTAAGGCTATATTTAAATCTTAGATTAGGAGGATAAGATGAGCTTATATAAATTTTCCCTAGAAAAGGTGCTAGAATGGAGAATCGACAATGAAAAGAGGGTAGCTAAGCGATTTGCCACCATAAGAACTGAATTGGAGTATCAGAAGACTACTCTAAACAACCTAAGGTTGGAGGAGGAAAGTATTAAGAAGAAGATCCTACAATCGGCTACCATCAATGAGCTTAAACACCAGCATATCCTAAAGGGCTTAATCCAAGAAAAGATCCAACAGCAGGAGGACCTAATCGCCAGAACAGAGGCCAAGCTGGAAGAAGTCCGTAAGGAACTTTTAGAAGCCCAGAAGGATAGGAAGATAATGGAAAAATTAAAGGAAAAGGACTATAGGGAATATGTAGAAAAGCTCATGTATGAAGAGCAGAAGCAGTTGGATGAAATAGCGGTTTTAAGGTCTTTTGACAATGGACAGGCTATTCCAGCTGATAATTATACTGGTTGATTGAAGGGGGTGAGAGGGTGAAGGTAAACATTCTTCAAGCAATACTACAAAACCTGCCTACAGGTTTAAAGGGCAAGGTGGCTAAAGGGGATTTTGCAGGAATCCTTGCACAGCTGATGGAAGGGGTACAGCTAGAAAACTTGGA
>JAAYLY010000113.1 GCA_012521625.1 Tissierellia bacterium
AAGAGATAAGTCAACTTAGTAATTATGTAACAAGCAATTAAATAGATAGAAAATAAATAAGTAGATAAATAATACGAATAAGTAATATTTAATAAAGAAGGGAGACTAGGCGTCAGCATAGTCTCCTTTACTATATATGCTATTTATCTTAGTTAACTGATTCTTAACCTTGCATTCCCTACTAGTTAGATTCCATACTAGTTGCACTCTACGTACTGGTTGTAGTTCAAATACTAGTTGTAGTTCACACCCAGATATCCTATTCTATATTTCCCTTATCTACTAAATCTGCCTACTATTTTTTTAATATAGGTGATAATTTCTTATAGACCAAGATGGTTATGGCAGATACTACAGTGCCTTTTAATAGGTTAAAGGGTACTACTGCATATAGGATTAGGGTCTTAAAGTCTACTACCCTACTATTTATTGCAGCTGTCATCTCTACGATCTTTTCTAGGGGCATCAACTTGGAATAGAGTGGAAAGACTACAAAGTAATTACTCAAGGAAGCAAAGATAGTCATGGCTAAGATTCCAACTCCTAAACCTAATACGGCCCTACCGAAGGTCTTTTTCTTATAATAAATTAAGCCTGCGGTGTAAACAAAGATACTACCTACTAGGAAATTTGACAATTCTCCTACCCCACCTGTAAGGGATCCTTCAAGTAGTAGGTTCAATAGATTCTTAAGAAGCTGTACCAATACTCCTGCCATAGGGCCCATTGCAAAGGCACCTAAAAGGGCTGGTAAATCAGCAATATCCAGCTTTAAAAATGGGGGTGCAAACCAGGTGGAAACATCGAAAAACATCAATACCATAGAGATTACAGCCAATATGGAGATCTTTACCATATTCTTTACGCTTAAATTAGTCTTGTCAAGTGTGTACAAAATATATCCCTCCTGTTTTTACTTCAGGGATATCAGAGATAATAATTAAACCCCGAAGCTAAATCTTCGGGGTTTTTTAGACAACAAAAACACACAAGTGTCCTATTATCTTCTTCCATCCAGACTTTACTGTCGGCCTTGGAATTTCACCAAGTCAACCTATAAAAGGCTCGCGGGCTTTAACCGCCGGTGAGGAATTTCACCTACCCCTGAAGATATTAATTATTATATTAAATTGCTAATTTAATTATAGTACTATGCCAATATTTTGTCAAGCCTTCAAAATATTAAAATGATTCTTAATCGGCTTTATAAACTACCTTCCCACCTATTATAGTCATATAGGTTTCAGCCCCTATATCCTTAATAGGATTTCCGTCGAATATAACTATGTCCGCATCTTTACCTAGCTCAATGCTGCCAACCCTATGATCTATACCCACAATTTCTGCAGGGTTTATAGTGATGGCCTTTAAGGCCTCCATTTCAGGTAACCCTGCCTTATGGGCCAAGCCAGCACATAGGGAAAGGTGTTGAAGTGGAATTACAGGCGCATCAGTCATTATTGCAATCTTTACTCCTGCTTCATGTAAGATCCTAGGTGTATCGAAGGTCTTATTCTTCAATTCATATTTAGATCTATCTCCAAAGGTAGGACCGATAATGGCAGCTTTACCTTCCTTAGCTAAATCTGCAGCTATTAGGTGGCCATCGGTACAGTGTTCTAGAGTAATATCCAGATCAAACTCCTTAGCTATCCTTAAGGCAGTGAATATGTCATCAGCTCTGTGGGCATGGGCCTTTAAAGGGATTTCCTTCTTAAGTACGGGAATTAAGGCCTCCATCTTCAAGTCAAAATCCGGTCTTTTAGTTGGATCTGGGTTTTCCTTCTTTTCTAAATAGGTCTTAGCCTTGTATAGGGTTTCCCTTAGTAGGGCCGCCGTAGCCATTCTTGTAATAGGTGACTTCTTCTGGCCGTTATATACCCTCTTAGGGTTTTCACCAAAGGCTATCTTCATAGCAACCGGCTCTTTAATTATCATATCATCAACCCTATGGCCGTAGGTCTTTAAGGCTACGAAGGTTCCTCCTATTACATTGGCACTTCCAGGGCCGGTAACGGCAGTAGTAACTCCACCCTCATAGGCCTCCCTGAAGGTTATATCCATAGGATTGATACCGTCTATACCCCTTAAATGTGGCGTTATAGGGTCTACGCTTTCATTGCCATCGCTGCCTTCAAAGCCTATGGAATCCTCAAATAGGCCTAAATGGCAATGGGCATCAACAAAACCTGGAGTGACCATCCTACCTTCCGCATCTATTACTTCAGCCTCTAGGGGTATATCTATGTCCTTACCTACTGCTGTAATCTTCCCATTTTCCATTAAGATGAAGCCATCTTCAATGACCTCATCCTTCATGGTATAAATAAGTGCATTTTTTATGGCTAACATATCAGTCCTCCTTATTTCGATACTCTAAAGATATTATATACCATCTACAGTTTTTTTCAACAACTTTCAGTAGGTAAGTAGATGGTAAATTTACTACCCTCTCCCACTTTACTGGCCACCTCAATCCTGCCACCACAAGCTTCAAAGACGTTTTTAGAGACCTTTAAACCTAGTCCTGTACCCTTCTTCCCCTTGGTAGTGTAATTGGCCTCAAAAATCCTTTCCAGCTTATCTTCAGGTATACCAACGCCTGTATCAATCACCTCTAATACTACCTCTTTAATAGCCATATTATCATAAAGGTTCAACTTTAAAATGCCGCTTCTACCCGTCTCCTCAATTGCATCAATTGCATTCATTATTATATTTAAGATGGCCTGCCTCATCTTATATTCATTGCAATATACCTTCTTAACAGACTGGATGTTTACATTTAAGGCTATACCATTATTGGCTTTGTCGAATTTATGTAGCCTATGTTTGACCATATCTAAGGCAGAAAAAACTATATTGCTTAGGACTTCATACTGCATAGTGTCCACATTGTAGCCTTTTACGAAACTATAAAACCTATCGATTTGGTCTCTACATTCCAGAGATGCTTCCTTTATCCGCTCTAAATTTTCCTTAACCTCTGGGGGCACAGCATAACAGGCTGTAACCTGGGATAAACCTGAAATGGTAGCTAGGGTGTTTTTAAAGTCATGAAATATCTCCTCAGACAGATTGATGAGTACGTTAAGGTGTTCCTCTGCATTCATTTCCATGATATTGTCTAAATTTGACCTCATTAGAAATTCCTCCTATTACAGCTCCTTCATAGATAATGAAATCCTACCCTTGTCCTTATTTATGTCTATGATTTTTACACTAACTATATCACCTATTTTTAAAATTTCACTTGGATGCTCTATATATTTTTGGGAAATCTGGGATATATGAACTAGCCCGTCTACTTCTACCCCTATATCTATAAAAGCTCCAAAATCTACTACATTTCTAACGACGCCGCTTAGCACCATATCAACCTTTAAGTCATCTATTCCTAATACATCTTGTCTAAGGATTGGCTTTGGCATCTCATCCCTAGGGTCCCTACCTGGTTTTTCCAACTCCTGGATTATATCAAGTAGGGTAGGCTTACCCACTTCTAATTCCTCAGCCAATTGATCTAAGTCCATCTTCCTATAATCTAATTCCATCAATTTAGAGGCTATAGCATAGGATTCCGGATGAACTGCCGTATTGTCTAGGGGATTGTCTCCGTCGGCTATCCTTAAAAAGCCTGCACACTGCTTAAAGGTCTTAGGACCTAAACCCTTTACCTTTAAGAGCTCCTGCCTGTTTTTAAACTTGCCCTTTTCCTCCCTAGTGCTAACTATATTTTTTGCCACCCTGGCAGAAATCCCAGACACATATTTTAATAGGGATACGCTGGCCGTATTCAAGTCCACCCCTACCCTATTTACACAGTCTTCAACTACCCCCTTTAGGGTTTCATCTAACTTACTTTGGTTAAGGTCATGTTGATACTGGCCTACCCCTATATGCTTAGGATCTATTTTAACTAATTCTGCCAGTGGATCCTGCAGCCTTCGTCCTATGGATATGGCTCCCCTGATAGTTACATCTAAGTCTGGGAATTCCTCTATACCAAGCTCAGAGGCTGAATAGATAGATGCCCCCGCCTCATTGACTATGGTGTAAGCCACCTTCCTATCTAATTCAGCTATTGTTTCTGCAACTACTAGTTCCGTCTCCCTAGAAGCAGTACCATTTCCGATGGCTATAATATCTATATCGTATTTACTTATTAATCTTTTAAGCTCCTCCTTAGTAGCCTCTATTTGATTCTGAGGTGTTGTAGGATAGACAACTGTACTATCTAGGTATTTGCCAGTCTCATCTATTACTGCCACCTTACAGCCTGTTCTAAATCCTGGATCTATGCCCATAACCATCTTGCCCCTAATGGGCGGCTGCATAAGTAAAGGTTCAAGATTCATAGCAAAGATTTTAATAGCTTCCTCTTCAGCCCTTTCTGTTAAGTCCCTTCTTATCTCCCTCTCGATGGAAGGGAATAGCAACCTTTTAAAGCCATCTTCGATTGCCTTTTCCAGATATTGACTGCAGGCTGAATTATTATCCCTTATGACCTTAGTCTTAATTTCACCTATTAAGGCTTCCGCATCAGCCGAAATGCTTACCCTTAACTTCTTCTCCCTTTCCCCCCTATTGATGGCTAAAATTCTATGGTTGGCAATAGTCCTAATAGGTTCCTTATAATCATAGTACATCTCATAGACGCTGCTTTCTTCAGGATCTACAGCCTCAACAACTATAATTCCCCTCTTATCTATCCTTTCTTTAATTATCCTTCTAAATTCAGCATCATCGGAGACCATCTCAGCTATGATATCCATAGCCCCAGCTAGGGCAACTTCCACTGAATTTACTTCCCTTTCTTCATCTACAAAGCCTTTTGCTGCCTCCAAAAGGCCATTTTCATCTAGATTCTCCTTAAGCAGAATTTCAGATAGGCCTTCTAGACCCCTTTCCTTAGCTAGGGTGGCCCTAGTTCTTCTTTTAGGCCTAAAAGGCCTATATAAATCCTCTACCCACTGTAAAGTAGAGGACCTTAGGATCTCTTCTTTAAGCTCTTCCGTTAATTTTCCCTGCTCCTCAATTAACCTGATAACTTCTTCCTTCCTGGCTTCCAAATTCCTTAAGTAGGTTAATCTATTGGAGATCTCCCTTATGGTCTTATCCTCCATTTCCCCAGTTAATTCCTTACGATATCTGGCTATGAAGGGGATAGTATTTCCCTCATCTAAAAGTCTAACTAGGTTTTTTATATAAATTTGTTTAATATTAAATTCTTCTGCTAAAGTCTTAAGTATATCCATAATCTAACTCCTTCGATATCATTACTTATTTATTCTATATTATTTCAAGAAATCCTTCTTTTTTGTTAAAATTGTGTATAAAAAGACAAATAAAAAAATGGTTAAAAAAGTCATTCTGATAAAATATTCAGAATGACTTTTACCCTATGATTGGGCCTGTTGTTTTAAGTATTCATCTATGAAGTAATCTATATCTCCATCTAAGACCTTGTATACATCTCCCACTTCAGCATTGGTCCTATGGTCCTTAACCAGGCTATAAGGATGGAAGACGTAGGATCTGATTTGAGAACCCCAGGCTATTTGTGAATAATTGCCTTGTAGGTCTTCAATCTTCTCCTTCTGCTCCTCCTCCTTCAACTGGATCAGCTTAGCCTTTAACATCTTCATGGCTGTGGCCCTATTACTGTGCTGTGATCTTTCCGACTGACATTGAACTACTATGCCTGTAGGTATATGGGTAATCCTAACGGCAGAATCGGTTGTATTAACGTGCTGCCCCCCAGCCCCTGATGACCTATAGGTATCGATCTTTAAGTCATTTTCATTAATTTCAATATCTAAGTCATCATCAAGCTCCGGGAAAACATCTACACTGGCAAAGGATGTATGCCTCTTTCCTGAGGAGTCAAAGGGGGATATCCTAACTAACCTGTGGACTCCCTTTTCACATTTTAGATAGCCGTAGGCGTTGTAACCCTTTATATTTAGGGTTGCCGACTTAATGCCCCCCTCAGAGTCTGGCAGTATATCTAGGACGGTAATTTCATAACCCTTATCTTCAGCCCACCTTCTATACATCCTGTAGAGCATCTCGGCCCAGTCTTGGGCCTCCAAGCCTCCAGCTCCAGAATGGATAGAGAGGATGGCGTTGTTCCTATCATATTCCCCATTTAATAGGGTGGACAATTTAAACTTATTGGCATCCTTGGCCAGCTCCTCTATAGCTGCCTGAACCTGCTGCAAATCTTCATAGGACTCATCTTCCGCCACCAATTCCAACATTATTTCTACTTCTTCTATCCGCTCTAATAGGTCTTCATAGCGTTTAACTTCATTATTTAATTGATTGATTTCCTGCATGATTTTTTGAGCCGACTCCACATCGTCCCAAAAATCCGGCTTATAGGTTAAGGTCTCCTTATGGGCTATTTCTTCCTTTAATTTATCGATGTCAAAGTGAAACACCTAATTCTATGACCATCTCTTTTATCTCTTTAACCTTCTCCCTGTCTAAGAAGATATCTTGCATTAAATCACCCCTCTATAAGGTTTAGTTGGCTCCGCAACACTTTTTGTATTTTTTCCCACTTCCACATGGACAAGGGTCATTTCGACCAACCTTCTTATTTTTATTGACTACAGGCTTATTGCCTTGACTATTCACATTAGGCGTGATGGGAACTGCAACCCTCTGCCTTTGAACCTTTTCTGGATTTTGTACGTTGAATAAAAACTTAACAGTATCCTCAGCTATAGCATTGTTCATCTCTTCAAACATCTCATAGCCTTCAATTTGATATGCCCTTACAGGATCCTCCTGGCCATAGGCCCTTAGGCCGATACCCTGTCTTAATTGATCCATGGCATCTATATGATCCATCCATTTGGAATCTACTACCTTTAATAGTATTACCCTTTCAATTTCCCTAAACCTATCTTCACCAAATTCCTCTTCCTTAAGTCCATACTTTTCTTCAGCCTTTTCCATAATTTCATCTACTAGGGCCTCTTCAGTCCTAATAGAAGCAGGATTCAGCTCTAGTTCCAGGCCAAATAGGCTCTTTACATAAAGCTTGATAGCTTCTAGGTCCCATTCATTAGGATTCTTAGACTGTAGGGTATTCATATGGACGTTGGCCTCAACTAGGCTCCTAGCCATATTCAACATATGCTGCCTTAGGTTTTCCCCTTCTAGGACCCTCCTTCTTTCAGCATAGATAACTTCCCTTTGCTTATTCATTACATCGTCATACTGTAAGACATGCTTTCTGATGGCAAAGTTATTGCCCTCAACCCTCTTTTGGGCATTTTCTATGGTCCTAGTTAAGAGGGTATGCTCTAAAGGCTCATCATCAGGGAAGTTGACGGATTCAACTATCTGCTTTAGCCTTTCTCCACCAAATAACCTCATCAGGTCGTCTTCCAAGGAGATATAGAATCTAGAGCTACCCGGGTCACCCTGCCTACCTGCACGGCCCCTTAACTGGTTGTCGATACGCCTAGATTCGTGGCGTTCAGTTCCTATAATATGAAGGCCGCCAGCCTTAACTACCCTTTCATTCTCTTCATCAGTTTCCTTCTTAAATTCCTTAACTAATTCTTCATAGACCTTCCTAGCCTCTAAAACTTCTCCATCGTCGGTTTCATAAAAACCATCGATTTGGTTTAAAACTTCCTCTGAATAGCCCTCTTTCCTCATTTTCTCCTTAGCTAAGAATTCAGGATTTCCACCTAGAACTATGTCAGTACCCCTACCGGCCATGTTGGTAGCTATAGTTACAGCACCAAACCTTCCTGCCTCGGCTACTATCTTAGCCTCCAGTTCGTGGTACTTAGCATTTAATACCTCATGCCTTATTCCTTCTTTTTTCAACATCCTACTTAGTTGCTCTGACTTTTCTATGGATATGGTACCCACTAGGATAGGTTGGCCAGTCTTATGCCTTTCCTTAATCTCCTCTACCACGGCCCTAAACTTAGCCTCTTCAGTTTTATAGACCACATCTGGATAATCTACCCTGATAACCGGCTTGTTGGTAGGTATTTCGATTACATCCATATTGTAGATTTCTTTAAATTCGGTTTCCTCAGTCTTGGCAGTACCAGTCATACCAGCCAGCTTTTCATACATCCTGAAGTAGTTTTGGAAGGTGATGGTAGCTAGGGTCTTAGATTCAGATCTGATATTTAGGCCTTCCTTAGCCTCTATGGCCTGGTGCAGCCCATCGCTATACCTTCTACCATACATGAGGCGGCCGGTAAATTCATCTACTATGACTACTTCTCCGTCCTTTACCACATAGTCGATGTCCCTCTTCATTATGTGGTTGGCCTTTAGGGCCTGGTTAATATGGTGGGCTAACTCCATATTATCCACATCCGCCAGGTTCTCTATACCGAAGTATTTTTCTGCCTTGGCAGTACCCTGCTCTGTTAGGATAACATTTCTAGCCTTTTCATCTACTAAAAAGTCTACAGTTTCCACCCTAATCTCCCTATCAAAGGGATCCCTCTTAGTCTCCTCTGGCTCTAAGACCCTACCCTTTAGGGTCCTAACGAAATTATTGGCATGGATATATAGGTCTGTGGACTTATCTCCCTGGCCAGAGATGATAAGAGGTGTCCTGGCCTCATCTATTAAGATACTGTCCACCTCGTCTACAATGGCATAATAAAGAGGCCTTTGGACCATCTCCTCCTTATATATGACCATATTATCCCTTAAATAATCGAAGCCGAATTCATTGTTGGTTCCGTAAGTTATATCTGCATTATAGGCCTCTTTCCTCTCCCTATTACTCATACCATGGAGGATGCAGCCTACGGACAGGCCTAGGAATTCATAAACCTTACCCATCCATTCCCTGTCCCTCTTAGCCAGATAATCATTTACCGTAACCACATGGACCCCCTTGCCAGCTAGGGCATTGAGATAGGCTGGCAGGGTAGCCACCAGGGTCTTACCCTCACCAGTCTTCATTTCTGCAATCCTACCCTGGTGGAGTATTATACCACCATAGAGCTGGACTTCAAAATGCTTCATGCCTAAAACCCTGTAGGCAGCCTCCCTAACTACTGCAAAGGCTTCCACCAGTATATCATCAAGGCTTTCTCCCCTATTTAATCTATCTTTAAATTCTATAGTCTTCGCCTTAAGCTCTTGGTCAGTTAGACCACTCATTTGAGAGTCTAGACTCATTATCTGCTTTACCAAAGGTGAAATCTTCTTCAATTCTCTGGAACTATAGGTTCCGAATATCTTTTCCAATAAGCGAACCATTATATAACCACCTTTCAATTATAGACCTATAATATTTTATCATTATTGATACCCCCTTTCAAGCTGGGCAGGAAAAAAGTTGTAGCCCAGGCTACAACTTTATATTAACCAATTTTTCCATATTTATATAAAGGGTTCTATTAAACCGTAGTTGCCATCCTTCCTCTTATAAACTATAGCTATTTCATCTGACTCAGCATCTTGGTATATGAAAAAATTATGTCCTAATAAGTCCATCTGGAGGATTGCTTCTTCTGCTGACATGGGCTTCAACTCAAACCTCTTTCTCCTTATGATCCTGGGTTTCTCATCCTCTGCTTCATCTTCCTCTATACTTAAGGGTGCCACATTTTCAAACCTTATAGTCTCCCCATTTAGATACCTTCTTTGTAGTCTGGTCTTATGCTTTCTAATCTGCCTTTCTAGGACATCTACAGCCTTATCTATGGCTGCATACATATCATCACTTGATTCCTCAGCCCTAATTATGGTGCCAGGTAGATTTATGGTGACCTCTATAATCTTTCGATTTCTCTGGGTGCTGAATGTGACATTACCCTCAATATCCTTTGGAAAATACTTATCTAATCTACTTAACTTCTTAGCAG
>JAAYLY010000114.1 GCA_012521625.1 Tissierellia bacterium
ACAACATCCTAAGCCAAGCAGCTACAGCAATGTTAGCTCAAGCTAACCAAATGCCAAACTCAGTATTACAATTATTACAATAATAAAATTAATAAGCCGACTTTTTAAGTCGGCTTCCTTTAAACTGCTGATTACGGGGTGATAGAATGAATAAGATCACTAAGCCCATAAATAGGATAGATAATCTTATGATAGATACTCATAAGGTTTCAACGGAAAGAAACGTCCATAGGAAGATAGTATCGGAGCCTAAGGCTGAAGAAATCCAAGGAGACACCCATAGGCATAAATTCAACAGGGAATATAATAGGGAATTCAATAGGGATGAACTACAAAAGGCCATAGAGGATTCAAACCGCTTCTTACTTAGAAACGATAGGTTTGAATTTAAAATCCATGAAAGAACAAATCGCCTAATGGTTAAGTTAGTAGACAATGAAACAGATGAAATAATTAAGGAAATACCACCTGAAAAGATCCTAGACCTAGTGGCTTCCATCTGGGACTTAGTAGGGATTTTAGTAGATGAGAGGGGATAATCATGTCTGGTATCAATTTTATAGGTTCCTATTCAGGAATTGACCAAAGTGTCATAGACCAGCTGATGGAGGTAGAAAGGCTGCCATTAAGGCAATATGAGTCTAAAAAAAGCAGCATAACACAAAAACAAAATGCCTGGAAGGATATAAATACTAGATTAAACAATCTATTTAACAAATTAAAGACCTTACAATCTAAGGATACCTTTACAGCCAAAACTGCCAAATCAAGTAATGAAGAGATAGTAGCCGTTTCCACATCTAATAAGGCAGTAGAAGGAACTTATGACATAGAAGTAAAGAAATTGGCTACAAACACTAAAATGGTATCCAGTGGAATCAATACTGATAGCTTCACCATAGAAAAGGATGAAAAACTAGAGATAATCCTTGATGGAGATGAAGAAAATAAAATTGAAATAGATGTGAAAGCTGGAGATAGCCTTAAGGATATAGTTAGCAAAATCAATTCCTTTACTAGGGATTCTGGTATTAGTGCAACTTTAATTAATAATAATGAGGGCAGTAGTCATCTAGTCCTTACTGATATTAAAGGTGCTAGAGAAATTACCCTTAAAGATGAAGAGGGATTGTTAAATCAATTAGGTCTAGCTAATCCTGATAAGTATGAAAAGGGACAAGAAGCCCAATTCATTATAAATGGTGTGGAAGTAAAAAGTTCTACCAACACCATTACAGACGTAGTTGAAGGCTTGACTATAGACTTGAAAAAGGCTTCAGCAGGTCAAAGTGTTAGAGTGACTGTAGGTATCGATTATGAAAAGGTTGAAAAGGCAATTAAGGAATTTGTAGACCAATATAATTCTACCATGACCTTTATTGAGGAGAAGCTAGCTGCAGGTAATCCCGATATAGCTGGTAGTGGTGGGGTTTTAGCTGGAGATGGTACATTGATGAGGCTTCATTCTAGCTTAAGGAATTTTGTAACATCCAGCCTATTTAAAAATGATTATGATGGTTATAAGGACATTTCCCAACTTGGGGTTACTACCATCGATAAGTATGGTCAACTCCAGTTTGATGCTAGTAAACTTAGGGAAGCCTTGGAGGAAAATCCTGATAAGGTTATGGAATTCTTCTTCGGTATAGGGGAAGGAGAGGAAAAAGTCGAAGGCTTCGTAGATAGGTTAAATAACTACATCGACTCCTTTATATCCACCAAAAACGGCATTATCAAGAATAAGAATGAATCCTATGACAAGGTCCTTAAGGATTTAAACAGGCAGATTGAAAGGTTTAACGACAGGATGGAGAAGAAGGAAGAGCAGTATATTAGGATATTTACAGCCTTAGACGTGGCCATGATGCAGGCAGAAAGTCAGATGAATTGGCTAGTAGGCCAAATCGACGCCTTAAATGCAAGTGCATCAGTTAGGAAATAGGGGTGACCAGCATGAATTATGCATATGCCAACGTGCAAAATATCTATAAACAAAATCAGGTGACTACAGCTCCAAAGAAGAAGCTTTTAATCATGCTATACGATGGGGCTATAAAATTTCTAAAGCTGGCTGTTAAGGCTATTGAAG
>JAAYLY010000010.1 GCA_012521625.1 Tissierellia bacterium
GGAGTATAAGTGGACAAGGTAAAATTTAGAATTGAAAGTGATTCCATAGGTGAAAAGGAAATACCTGCTGATGCATATTATGGAATAAATGCAGCAAGGGCAGCAGAGAATTTCCCCATAACTGGTAGAACTATCCATAAGGAATTAATAGTCAGCTTAGCTCAAGTTAAAAAGGCGGCAGCCATATCAAACTATGAAGCTGGTCTGATGACTGAAGAAGTAAAGGATGCAATTGCACAAGCTTGTGATGAAATCATAGATGGCAAATTCCACGACCAATTTATTTGCGACCCTATCCAGGGTGGTGCTGGTACATCTGCCAACATGAATGCCAATGAAGTTATAGCTAATAGGGCTAATGAGATCCTAGGTGGAGAATTAGGAGTTTATGATAAGGTACATCCTAATGATCACGTAAATATGGGACAGTCCACCAACGATGCCTTCCCAACAGCAGGTAAGATAACTGCCCTTAAGCTGGTGGAAAAGACTTTAGAAGAATTAAGGAAACTTCAAGAAGCCTTATTAGAAAAGGCTAAAGAATTTGATAAGGTTATCAAAATGGGTAGGACACATCTACAGGATGCTGTACCTATTAGGTTAGGGCAAGAATTCCAAGCCTATGCATCTGTAATTAAGAGGGACATAGCTAGGGTTGATAAGGCCTTTAATTCCTTGCGTGTTGTAAATATGGGTGCTTCAGCTGTAGGAACGGGTATCAATGTAGATACCGTCTATCTTGAAAAGGTAGTACCTAATTTAAATAAGGTAATCGACCTAGGCCTAAGTCAAGCTGAAGATTTAGTAGACGGGGTACAAAATCTTGACGGCTTTGTGGAAGCATCTTCAGCAATAAAAACAGCTGCAGTTAATCTATCTAAGATGGCTAACGACTTAAGGCTAATGTCTTCAGGTCCAAGGTGTGGATTGGCAGAGATAAAACTACCTGAAAGACAGGCAGGTTCATCTATTATGCCTGGTAAGGTTAATCCAGTTATTGCAGAGGTTATGAATCAGGTGGCCTTTAACATCATAGGAAACGATATGACTGTGACTATGGCAGCAGAGGCTGGCCAATTGGAGCTAAATGTTTTCGAGCCGGTCTTATTCTATAATCTATTTGAGTCCATAGAAACCTTAGGAAATGGTGTAAGGACCTTTAGGGAAAACTGCATAGTTGGGATAAAGGCTAATGTTGAAAGATGCAAATCTTATGTGGATAATAGTGTAGGAGTAATAACGGCAATCGTACCCCATGTGGGTTACAAAAATGCTGCTAGGGTAGCAAAGAGAGCCATCGAATCCGGCGAAGCAGTAAGGGAGATAGTCCTTGAAGAAGGTCTATTAACAGAAGAAGAATTAGACCAAATCCTAGACCCATTTGCCTTAACTGAACCAGGAATAGCAGCTAAACACCTTTTGGATAAAAAAGATGAATAATTACTATAAGCCTATGAATTTACCTTCATAGGCTTTTTTATTTTATTTAACCTAATTAACAACAGAAGTCTCCCATCTTCTATAAGTGGGAGATGAATGTTACTTGACAATTCCTTCCTTTATGATATAA
>JAAYLY010000011.1 GCA_012521625.1 Tissierellia bacterium
ACTTAGATTTAGTATGGTTTTTCATCGTAGTTAAATTATACTAGAAAACAGGTCTTAGAGCTAGCGCTCTTCGACCTGTTTTTCTTTTATCGCTGTTTATTTTGAAACAGCCCCTTTATAAATCTAGATTAAGCTTGGGCAGCTTCACCTAAGAACATTTCTATATCTTCTTCTACTGTTGAAATTGTACCGATTCCAAAGTTTTCTACTAAAACTTTAGCTACATTTGGTGATAGGAAGGCTGGTAATGTTGGTCCTAAGTGGATGTTCTTCACTCCTAAGTGTAATAGGGCCAATAGAACTATTACCGCTTTTTGCTCATACCATGCAATGTTGTATGCTATTGGTAACTCGTTGATGTCATTTAGTTGGAAGATTTCCTTTAGTTTTAATGCTATAAGAGCTAAGGAGTAGGAGTCGTTACATTGTCCAGCGTCAAGTACTCTTGGAATACCGTTGATGTCTCCTAAGTTTAATTTGTTGTATTTATATTTAGCACATCCAGCTGTAAGGATTACTGTATCCTTTGGTAGTGCCTTTGCAAATTCAGTGTAGTAATTTCTTTGTTTCATCCTACCGTCGCAACCAGCCATTACGAAGAACTTCCTAATGGCACCTGATTTAACGGCTTCTACTACCTTATCTGCTAAGGCAAATACTTGTGCGTGAGCAAATCCACCTACGATCTTACCTGTTTCGATTTCTGTTGGGGCTGGTAATCTCTTAGCATGCTCGATTAACTCTGAGAAATCCTTTGGTTGTCCATCTTTCCTATCTGGAATATGTTTAAATCCTGGATAGCCTGAACTACCAGTTGTGTATACCCTGTCTGCATAGGATGCCTTTGGAGGTACTATACAGTTAGTTGTAAATAGGATAACACCGTTGAACTTCTCGAACTCTTCTTTTTGTTGCCACCAAGCATTTCCGTAGTTACCTACGAAGTGGTCATATTTCTTAAATGCAGGATAATAGTGAGCTGGTAGCATTTCGCCGTGAGTATATACGTCTACACCTGTACCTTTTGTTTGTTCTAATAATTCTTCTAAGTCTCTTAAGTCGTGACCTGAAACTAAGATAGCTGGGTTATTTCTAACGCCAATATTTACTTCTGTGATTTCAGGGTTACCATAGGTTGAAGTATTAGCCTTGTCCAATAAAGCCATAGCTTTAACGCCGTACTCACCAGTCTCTAAAGCTAGAGCCGTTAAGTCATCTGCTGTTAAGCTGTCATCTAGAGTAGCAGCTAATGCTCTTCTCATGAACTTACCAATTTCTTCGTCTTCATAGCCTAAGTTGCTTGCATGTTCGCAGTATGCTGCCATACCCTTTAAGCCGTAAGTAATTAATTCCCTCAAGGAGCGGATATCCTCGTTCTCAGTTGCTAAAACTCCTACTTCAGCACTATTGGCCTTAAATACTATTTCGTCCTCAGAGTTTACGCTAAAGGTAGCCGCATCTTCTAAATCTGTTAACTCTACACCCTTTTCTACTAAGGTTTCCTTTAATTGATCCCTTAATCTTAAAGCTTCCTTAATCTTAGCAAAGAATCTGTCCTTATCGAAGTTAGCATTTGTAATGGTCATGAATAGGGATTCCATTAAGAATCTGTCTAGGCCTTCTACCTTGTGGTCCATTTCATCAAGCTTTACACCTAGGACTGAGATACCCTTTACAGCATAGATCATTAGGTCTTGTAGGGCAGCTACATCGGCAGTTTTTCCGCAAACGCCCACTTTTGTACAACCCTTACCGCCTGCTGCCTCCTGACATTGATAACAAAACATACTCATTTGTTTTTCCTCCCATTATATTAATTTTTAATTAACTTATCTTTATATATATAATAGCCCTAAAAGTAACTAAGTTCGGTAACCCATGTTACCTAAATTAAAATTTATGATATTTCTATAGGATTATTGGTAGGCCTATTTGGTATTGAACTTAAAAGCAAAACCCCTATGCCAAATTCTTATAAGGAATAAAATCATTTTTATTACCACAATAAATGTGTACCCATAAAGGCTATACAATAACTATTTTAAATTAATATATATTTTTTAAATTTTTTAAGGCTATTAGCAAGGCCTAGTCAGATAAACTAAAGTAGCAAAATAAAAAACCTATATAACTGGCCAATATCAGCTATATAGGTTTTAATTTTCCCTTATATTTTTAAGTATTAATAATCAATTCCTGCAGCCTTGATCCTCTCTGGAAAGGCAGCTGAACATGGTGTAACACCATAAACCATTCCACAGTGTGGGCATTTAGTTTCTAAGTGTGTCATCAAGAACTTTTCACCACATTCTTCGCATATTAACTCCACTGGATTAGGCATCTCCCTGGTATTAAAACCCATCATCCTTATCTTATCTACAACTGCTTTACCATCAGCAAAGCTACCTGTACAACCGTCGTGCATTTATTCCACCTCCTTTTATCAAATGGGAATTGAGGAATAATAATTGTCTATTATATAGAGATTACAATTCACTATATAAATTACAATTTGACTAATTTAATTATAAACCATTATATGCTTAATAACAGCAAACATAATTAACCATTTTATAAATATTAATTATCAATTGTCTATTCTCCATATTCACCTATCAATTAAAAATTAAATATTTACTATATTCATAACACCCTTTAGCTATTTATAGCTACTTTAACTCCTATTAGATTAAGTTCCATTTCAAATTTAAGTAATTATCCATTGTCAATTATGATTTGACAATTC
>JAAYLY010000115.1 GCA_012521625.1 Tissierellia bacterium
ATGCATTATTATATGCATGGGTAACAGAATAATAATTAACAGAATAATAATTTAGTAATTTGATAGGCAGTTAATGAAAAGTAGAGATAGGGTCTATTTGCGCTCTATCTCTACTTAACCTTCGTTATAAATAAAATAGTAAGGTAGGTAATAATATGGTAAAGTACATATCTAAAAGGATCCTATACATGGTATTTGTATTCTGTATCTTATCCTTAGTTTTATACTATCTCTATAATTTAATTCCTGGAGATCCTGTTGCTCAACAATTGGAGCCTTTAAAAGGACAGATAACACCGGAAGAATATGATATTAGGTATCGACAATTAAGGGACCAGATGGGGCTGGATGATCCCTTGATAGTTAGATATTCTAGATGGTTTAAGGCTATGCTTAGAGGGGACTTTGGTATGTCCCATAGATATAGACGTCCGGTAATTGATGTAGTTTTAGTACCCTTAAGAAACACCGTCTTTATAAATATATTTGTAGTTACAATAGGATTGGCAATAACAATACCTTTGGGCATCCTGTGTGCCGTTAAAAGAAACACTGTCTTCGATAAGGCAATTCAAGTCTTTACTATAATAGGACACAGCCTCCCTCAATTTATTATTGCCCTATTGGCCATTTATTATTTTGCAGTTATTAAGGAGTGGTTCCCGGTTAGTGGTATGAATACTCCAAACTTCCAAGGAACGGGTTGGGAGTTGTTTAAGGATACTATGTATCATTTGACTTTACCCCTTTTTGTAATAATCATATACTCACTAGCTAGTATGACAAGGCACGTAAGAGCTGCCATGAGCGATGCCTTGGGTATGGACTATATTAAGACTGCTAGGGCCAAAGGCTTGAAGGAAAGGGTTGTTATATTCTCACATGCATGGAGGAATGCACTTCTTCCAGTTGTTACTTTAATTATCAACTGGTTTATGAGCATTTTCTCAGGATCTTTAGTTGTTGAAAGAATGTTCAACCTACATGGTATGGGTAAATTCTATATAGATGCTTTAAACAATCAAGATTATAACGTGGCTATAGCTATACAGCTATTTTATATAGTAATAGCCCTAGTTGGAAACTTAATAGCAGACCTAAGTTATGGAATTGTAGACCCTCGTGTTAGAATAAATAATTGACGGAGGTATAGTATGGACAGTAAGAATCTTAATGATATAAAGAAGGAAGATAAAAGAAAAAAGAAGGGTTTTTCCAGCCTTCTCTTTGGGAACCTCTTTGGCAATAAAAAGGAACTGAATATCTTTGAAGAAGAGCAAGTTCAAAGTCCCTTTATGACAGTTATAAAGACCTTTGCCAGTAATAAGATTTCCATGACGGCCTTGATAGTTTTCCTATCCATTTTTCTAATAGTAATGATCGGTCCTTTAATAGTACCTATAGACCTATCCTTTATGGAGACTACACAACAAAACGTTGCTCCTGGTTTGGATATGATGAAATATCCTAGTGAATTGGAGGGTAATGTGGCGGATATCTCCATTGGGCCTACCTATAGTGTAGGAGTGTCCAATGATGGGGAAGTATTTGTCTGGGGAAAAACTAAGGTCTCCAATGCCATAGATATTAAAGCAATGATGCCCCAGGACTTGGGTAAAGTAGTTAAGGTATCAGCTGGCTATGACCATATTCTTGCTTTAACTGAAGATGGGGAGGTTATTTCCTGGGGTAATGACCGACAAAGGCAGGTTAGCTTACCCTATGAGTTGCAATTTACTCGAAATGTTAAGGATATAGTAGCTGGATACCAATTTTCCTTGGTATTGACGGAAGATGGAAGGATTATACACTTCGGTAATATTATGAACAACGACTACAATGAATTTCACCAGTATCAGGGTAAAATAGATAAGCTTGCGGTTACTTCCGATGCCGTCATTGGATTAACTTTTGATGGGGAAGTAGTCTACCTAGGCACTCAACAAAATAGTTATACAAGAATACCTGAAAATATGGGCAAGGTGGTGGACATTGCTGCAACTGCTACTACTATAGCTGCCCTAAATGATCAAGGGGAAGTTTTTGTCTGGGGTAATATAACTAGGGGAGAAAGAAATGTACCTGAGACAGATAGCAAATTGGTAGCTATAAATGGAGGTAGGTATCACTATACAGGCATAACAGAGGACGGGGAAGCTGTAGCCTGGGGTGCTGACTTTTATAAACAAGCTAGCGTTCCACAAAGTTTGAAGGGTAAAAGAGTAGAAAAGATATATTCTGGCTATTATCAAAACTACGCCGTTACAGAAGCTGGAGATATCCACACCTGGGGGTTAAAGGGCTACCTAATGGGTAGCGACGGTTTAGGTAGGGACGTCTTTGCCAGACTATTAAACGGAGGCCGAATGTCCATGACCATCGGTGCTGTAGCGGTAATAATTTCAACTGCTATCGGTGTAATCGTTGGTAGTGTTTCTGGCTTTGTTGGTGGCAGGGTAGATATGTTTTTACAGAGGGTTTCAGAAATAGTAGCTTCTTTACCATTTTTACCTTTTGCCATGATTCTATCCTCCTTAATCGGTAATGCCATGACCAGTTCACAAAGGGTCGTCTTGATCATGGTTATATTAGGACTATTGTCCTGGACAGGTTTGCAAAGGTTAGTGCGTGCTCAGGTACTATCTGTACGTGAGCAAGAGTATGTAACTGCTGCCAGGGCCTTAGGTATTAAGAAGAGTCAAATTATCTTTAAGCATATTTTACCAAACGTCATATCTGTAATCCTGGTATCAGCAACCTTAAGTTTTGCATCTAGCATGTTAACTGAGGCAACTCTTTCCTACCTAGGTTTTGGTGTACAGGCGCCTATACCCACTTGGGGTAATATGTTATATGGAGCTAATGATAGTATAGTTATCCAAAATTATTGGTGGAGATGGGTTTATCCGTCTATTGTATTAGGCATTTGCGTCATCTGCGTTAACCTTATAGGAGATGGTTTACGTGATGCAATAGACCCAAGATCTCAGGAACGTTAGGAGGAAGATTAAATGGCATTATTGGAAATAAAGAATTTGCATACCTATTTTGAAACTAAACGAGGTACTATAAGGGCAGTTAATGGGGTTTCCTATTCAGTTGAAGCAGGAAAGACCCTTGGAATAGTAGGAGAAAGTGGTAGTGGTAAGAGTGTATCTGCCATGAGCATTATTAAATTATTAGATGGTAACGGCTATATAGCTGAGGGTGAAATCTGGTTCCAAGGACAGGATTTGACGAAGCTTTCCGTCAGGGAATTGCAACATATAAGGGGAAATGAAATCTCCGTTATCTTCCAAGAGCCTATGACCTCACTTAACCCTGTATTTACCATTGAGAGGCAGCTGGCAGAACCCTTTATCATCCACCAAGGCTTAAGTAAGAAGGAAGCTAAGGAAAAAGTTATAGATATGTTAAATCTAGTAAAGATTCCTAATCCAAAAGCCGTAGCCAAGCAATATCCATTCCAGCTATCAGGTGGCATGAGGCAGCGTGTTATGATTGCCATAGCCTTGGCTTGCAGACCTAAGCTCTTAATAGCTGACGAGCCTACTACGGCCCTAGATGTTACTATACAGGCACAGATCCTTAAGCTGATGAACGAGTTAAAGGACGAAGTAGGTACATCCATCCTATTCATCACCCACGACTTAGGGGTAATTAATGAGATGGCTGATGATGTTGCAGTTATGTATTGTGGTCAAGTAGTAGAAAAGGCATCTGTAGAAAAGATCTTTGGTGACTCCCCCTATTCCCATCCTTATACTGAGGGCTTATTGGTATCTATACCAAGGTTGGATACTCCAGTAGGAGTAAGACTGGAAGCAATACCTGGTGCTGTACCTCATCCACTGGCCTTACCTAAGGGCTGTAAGTTCGGTCCTAGATGTAAGTATGCAACGGAAAGGTGTGAGGAAGAACAGCCTGAATTAGTGGAAATAGAAAAAGGACATTCTATCCGTTGCTTCTATCCAAAGAAGGGAGTGAGGTCAAATGGTTAAGGAAAAGAAGGTATTGCTTAAAATAGAGAATCTAAAACAGTATTTCCCTGTAAAAAAGCCTTCATTATTTTCAAGAGAGAGGCTATTCGTAAGGGCTAATGACGATGTATCCCTTGAGATCTATGAGGGTGAAACTTTTGGTCTAGTAGGGGAAAGTGGTTGTGGTAAGTCTACTTTAGGTAGGAGTATATTACAGCTATATAAGCAAACTGAGGGAAGAACCCTTTATTACGGCAGGTCAATACATGAGATAAAACCTAAATATGTATTAGATACCTTAAGTAAATTAAAGGAAAATAAGGAAGAATTAGATAAGTTAGTTCAAGTGGAAGAGGAAGCTAAAAAGAAATATGATTCCCTTCCCGATGGAGAAGAAAAATATAATGCTTTAGAGGAATTAAGACAGGCTGAAGCTAACAGAAAAAAAGCATTTTTAGATATAGTGTCCTTGACTGGTGCATTAATTCTTGAAGAGGATTTAACTAAGGTTTCAGAAATCCTCATTAAGGAATATAGTACCAGGGTGGAAATGGATAATAATAAGGATAATAAGGCTGAATATGACAGATTAGAAAAGGAATTAGTTGAAATAGAATCACAAATAGATAAGATCCTTGAAAAACATAGGGACCATCCTAAATTTGAAGAATATCAACAATATAAGGATGGGGGCATCGACCTAACTAAATTGTCCGAGGATGAGATGAGGACCTTGAGGAAGGACTTACAGATTATCTTCCAAGACCCCTATTCATCCCTAAACCCAAGGTTAACGGTGGGTCAAATTATCTCCGAGGCCTTATTTACTCATAATTTCTTTAAGAAAAATGATCCGGTAGTTCAGGATTATATTTTAGAAACTATGGAGAAATGTGGTTTAGCCCCATATTTTATCCATAGATATCCCCATCAATTCTCAGGTGGTCAGAGGCAGCGTATCGGTATTGCTAGGTCTGTAGCCCTGAATCCTAAGTTTATAGTTTGTGACGAGGCTGTATCCGCCCTTGACGTTTCTATCCAGTCTCAGATTATCAACTTACTATTGGATTTAAAGGAGAAGGCAAACTTAACTTACCTATTCATATCCCACGACCTAAGCGTTATTAAGTATATAAGCGATAGGGTTGGGGTAATGTATTTGGGTAACATAGTAGAGTTGGCTGAAACTGCTGATCTATACGAAAGGCCTATGCACCCATATACGGAAGCATTATTGTCTGCAATTCCAACTACTGATACAAAGAGAAAGAGGAAGATAGAAATCTTAGAAGGGGATATACCTAGTCCAATAAAACCACCAAGTGGATGTAAGTTCCATACCCGCTGTAAATATGCAACTGAAATCTGCAGCAGGGTAGTTCCAGAATTTGAAGAAGTAGTACCAGGCCACTTCGTTGCATGCCATCATAAGCTTAATCAATGATTAGGCATTGAAGGGAGTAGAATTAATGCTTTTCAAATCTAAATTTGAGCGGGCTATGAAATGGTTGAGGGAGAAAAACCAAGGCTCAAACTCCCACCAAATAGATGAAGAAGCTGGGGACTTAGACTTAGATAAAACCGATATACTGGCTATTATCATATCAGCCATTATAGTTTTTGGTCCCATAATCCTTATTCTTTTTTTACTGACCTATTTAATTTCCCTAATTGGACCATAAATATAAAAAGTCGGCATAATTCTTTATGTCGGCTTTTTTTACACATATAAGGAGGATTTTAATGGCCGTAATTTTAAAAGCTGTTGATATAAAGAAAACCTATGGTAAGGGTATTTTACAAGTGGAAGCCCTAAAGCCTATAAACTTAGAAATAGAGGAAGGGTATTTCTATGCCATAATAGGAAAAAGTGGGTCGGGCAAGTCAACCCTACTGCATATTTTAGGAGCCTTAGATAAGCCTACTGCTGGTAAATTATATTTGGAAGGGGAAAGCGTCTTCGAACTAAAGGATAGTGAGCTGGCTCTCCTTCGAAGAAGGAGAATAGGCTTTGTATTCCAAGCTTTTAACCTCTTACAGGAATATACGGTTTTGGAAAATATCCTCATGCCCATTCATTTGGACGGTAGGGAGCCGGATATGGAGCATTTTGATGAGGTGATAAAGGCCTTGGGAATAGAAGATAAATTAAACTTTTATCCCGATGAATTATCTGGTGGAGAGAGGCAGAGGGTGGCCATAGCCAGGGCCTTACTACCAAAACCTGCCATAGTATTGGCCGATGAGCCTACAGGCAGCCTGGATGAAAAGACAGGCCAGGAGGTAATTAAGCTTATGAAGGCTTCGGCTAAGAAATTTAAACAGACCATCATACTAGTTACCCATGATCTAGATATTGCCAAGTCAGCTGATGTAATTATAACCATATCCAATGGAAAAATCATATCTATAGAAGAAAATTTTAGTTAAAGTATTCTGATATGGAGGTAAGCTATGAAGCTTAGTGAGATAGCTAAAAGGGGCTTAAGGGGACGAAAGAAGGATACTTGGTTATTAAAGACAGTGGTAACCCTAGCCTTTATATTTATAATAACTTCTACCATATTTCATTCCAGTATAGAAAATACCAAGTTAAAACAGAGGCTTGATCTTTATGGCAAATGGCATGCAGCTTACCTGCAGGGGGATGATGAAGTTTTAAATAGGTTGAGGAAGGAAGAAGCCATAGATAGTATAGGCCTAAGTACTATAATAGGTAAGTCAACTAACGCTGGTATAGTTGGGACCTTTAATGAAGAACTATTAGACATGGGTAACTTTAAACTATACGCTGGCAGATTCCCCCAAAGTAAGGGCGAAATAATGGTGGAGTTAAATCAAATCAGCAATATGGGATTAGAGCTGGAAGTAGGACAAAAGGTTAAATTGGAAATAGTTGTATTTGAACGTTACTTGGATTTAAAGGATTATGTTGAAGCTCTAAAGGATAGATATCATGCGGACACCATTAGGGAAAATCTGCCTGACACTCCATACCTACCATCCTATACTAATAACCTATTAAAGGATAATCTATATCACTCGGTATCCTTTGAGAATGTCGGAGATGTATTAGTTGTAACTACCGATGATTACATCCACGTTACCCCCATAGCTAGCTATATAAGCCCTGAAATGATTATGGAAGAGGGGGCTATGTATTATAATAAATTAGTCTTAAAGAAGGAGTTTACAATCAGTGGAATAATATATTCTTATTCGGATAAGTGGGACTGTAATGGCTTTCCCCTAGCCAACTCCTTTATAACAGAGGAAGCTGGTAAAGAGCTGATTAATGCCATTTACAATACTAGTTTAGGAGATTATTCCTTCCATAGGATTAAACATAATATCTTCCTAAGTTCTAATTCCCTAAAAGATGGGCTATATTCCCATTTTAAAACTAAGTATCCCCATATGGAAGGGGAGGAGAGGAAGGATAAGAGGGTATTAGAGGATGTATATAACTTCATCCATAAGTTTGGGAAGACTGAAGAAGAACTGGAAAAGACCCCCAAGGCTGGCAGGCTTGATGACCTTTACCGCCATGAGAATAATTTAGAGGAGGATCTTAGCCATATTAAGGTGGAGCAGAACCTATCAAACTTTAGAAGGAACAACTTCTCCTACCCGGAGTTCACAGGCTCAACGGAAAATATCTTAGCCATAACCATCATAGCAGTAATCTTTATTGCAACCGCCTTAGCGGTATTTCAGATCTTCCTAACTCAAATTCGCAGGAGGGCAAGGAAATTAGCCCTTTTAAAGTCCATAGGGGCTACCAACTGGCAGCTAATAAAGATCCTACTCTATGAGGGCATATATATCCTAAGGTCTGGCATAATTATGGGTATACCTATTGGGGTTGCCTTGGCATTTTTACTAGTATTAAGTATGAATACCTTTAGGGCTAGGGGTATACAATTTCATATAAATCCCTGGCTAATGGGATTAGGTATAGTGGCAGTTTCTTTGGCCTTCTTTGTAGCTATGGCCTTTCCAGTCATATATGCCA
>JAAYLY010000116.1 GCA_012521625.1 Tissierellia bacterium
ATCAGGATAGATAGTCTTTGTTTTATATTCCTGGATTAAAAACTGCCTTAAATTCTGGTAATAATCCTTCTCCATCTCTGGTCTTAATAGTTCTTCCCAGTCGTTATTAAATATCTTCTTCAATTATTTTCCCCCTTATAATTCGCCTCGCCAATGTTTTGGTGCAAATAGAGCGATTATCGTAAAGAGTTCTAATCTACCTAATAACATCAATACTGAAAATAGGAGCTTGGTAATCTGATGGAATTCCCCAAAGGTTCTAGTTGGCCCTACAAAACCCAGTCCTGGTCCAACATTATTTAAGGTTGCAAGAACTGAACTTCCTGCACTGATTAAATCGATACCCTCTAGGGAAACTAATAGGGTGGATATGATAAAGATAAGGAAGTATAAAGCAAAATAGCTAGATATATTAATTACAGTATCGTCGCTTATTACCTTGTCATTATCCTTTAATGAGATAACAGCCCTTGGATGGAAAATCTTTGTTATTTCCCTTTTAATCAATTTAAGCATGACTAAGATTCTTATTACCTTAGTTCCACCAGCTGTTGACCCAGCACTTCCACCTATAAACATTACAAGTAAAAGGATTCCTTTACTAAAATTTGGCCATAAATCAAAATCTACAGTTGAAAAACCTGTAGAAGTCATCAATGAACTGACTTGGAAAAAAGAATCTCTAATAGCTACTCCAAAATCAGAGTAAGATGTAAGCAAAAGATTAATGGCGATGGCTAGTGTAGCGCCAAATATCATTCCTAGATAGAGTCTTAGTTCTCCATCCTTAAATACCTCTTTAAACCTTTTTTTATATAAGGAATAATAAAGGGAAAAATTTATCCCTGACAATACCATGAATATGCCTATTACCCAATGAATATATGAACTATCGTAGAAAGCTAAACTATTATTTTTATTTGAATAACCCCCTGTCCCTACTGTACCAAAGGTATATATAAGGGATTCGAATAAACTCATTTTACCTATAAGTAATAATATAACTAGGCAAAGGGTAATAATGGTATAGGTCTTATACAGTATCTTGGCTGTATCCTTTATCCTGGGAGCAATCTTACCTGCAACTGGCCCGGGACTTTCCGCCTTATAAATTTGAAATCCACCTATACCGAGGGCAGGTAACAAGGCAACTGTAAATACCAGTATTCCCATTCCACCTATCCAGTGAGTTAAGGACCTCCAAAATATAACTCCCTGGGGGAGAGATTCCACGTCTGAGATAACAGTAGCTCCAGTGGTAGTTAATCCCGATACAATTTCGAAAAAAGCATCTATATAAGTTGGCGTACTGTCTGAAAGATACAAAGGAATGGCTCCTATAATAGAAGCCATTACCCATCCAAGGCTGACTATTGCCAATCCATCCTTAGCACCAATTTGATTTTTATAGTTTTCTTTTCTCGATAATATGAATCCTAGCCCGGCCGATATCAGAATCGCTATTAAAAAAGGTATTTTATCTTCACCATCAGTATATATTGCAATTAATAAAGAAGGAAACATAAAAGCCGCTTCCACCATTAGTAGAAAGCCTACAACTCTAATTACGATTCCAAAGTTCACTTAATATTCCTCCTTTTTTAGGTGAAAAAAACTGCTTTAAGGTTGGTGTATCCTCATTTAAGCAAAATACGATTATCCTATCATCTGCCCTAATAATACTATCCCCCTTAGGTATGATGACTTTACCATCTCTGACAATGGTTCCTATAATAATTCCCTTTGGTAAGTTAAGTTCAGCTAAGGGTTTATTTATAAAGGGAGAATTCTTACCTACGATCAATTCTGTAACTTCACCGTCTCCACCAATTAATAGGGATACAGATATGACCTTGCCACCTCTTATATGTTTTAATATATTACTAGCTGTTACATAAATAGGGTTAATAGCAGCATCTATTTCCAACCTATCAATTAGCTTAGCGTAATTTTCGCGGCTTATTTTAGCAAGGCTATTATTTACTCCTGCCTGTTTAGCCATTAAAGCCATTAAAAGATTTTGTTCATCAAAACCTGTAGTCCCGATAAATGCATCCATATCACTCAACATCTCTTCTTCTAGCAAATTGATATCAGTACCATCCCCGTGAATTACAAGGACATTTTCAAGTTTATTAGAGAGTTCTTCAGCCCTACTCTTATCCTGTTCTATAAGTTTTACAGCTATCCTCTGTTTAGCTAAACTCTCACTTAAATAGTATCCGATATTGCTACCACCTACTATCATCACATTCTCAATTTCCTTATCCACCGTACTAAGATTGAACCTTTCTTTAAAAGTGTCTATATTTTTATTTTCCCCTATTATATACATTACATCATCCTGCTGTATTTCAGTTGAACCATGTGGAATTATTATGTTGCCATCCCTAGAGATGGCTGCTATCAAAAGATTATCTAAGCCTTCAAGGTCCTTAACCTTCTTACCACTAAAATAGCTATTATAGCCAATATAATAATCTATTATTCTTACTTTACCGCTTACAAAGTCAGTGGTGTGATAGATGTATTGTTTTAGGAGATATTTCTCAATTAATTTGGCGGTATCTAGATCGGGATTTACTATATGATCAATTCCCAGTTCAGTTTTAATAAAGTCAAGTTGTCGAATATACTCTGGATTTCTAATTCTTGCAATATTAAACTTACATCCCAGTTTTTTTGCAAGGGCACAGATAACTGTATTAGTTTCATCACTATCGGTTGTGGCCACTAATAGATCGCATGAGCTAATTCCTATATTTTTAAGGAGCTTAATATCAATTCCATTCCCCTCTACAGTTAAAACGTCTATATGTTCATTAATTCTCTCTAGAACCCTTGGGTTTTTATCTACAAGAGTTACATCAATATCTTCTAAAATCATTAGCTCTGCCAACTTATAACCAAGTTTTCCTGCGCCTATTATCGCTACTTTCACTAAAATTCACCTCTAATTTACCATAACTAATTATTTTAATCATAACATTATATATTAAAAATTTCATAATAGCAACTGACTTTTATTATAGGCTAGTCAATAACTATTTCATCAAGTAATTCCACAGAATTAACAGTTATTACTCCTATTTGGTTTAGGGGTTTACTAGTAAAGAATAGCCGCCTTATGTTTGATGTATTGTTTGCTTAATTCCATTTTTACATATGGGGCTATTCTTCTATACATTTTCTACAATTATTTTTCATTATCTTGTTAAATTAATTTATCCTTTGATAATTAATATAGTGGGTACTGTATAATAACTTGTCGCTCCAGATATGATGTTTTCTTGCCCGAT
>JAAYLY010000117.1 GCA_012521625.1 Tissierellia bacterium
TGGCATAGTGGAGAGGGGTAGGCATGATGAGTTATTGGCCAAGGATGGCCTATATGCCCAGCTGTATAATTCACAATTTAACGGCATGACAGGTTAAAAATATTGCCTATAGGCCAATTTAGATTGGATATTGTCTTATTTAGGTTAAGAAAATTTAGCTAAAAATAGAAATCAGCAGAAAGAAGAATAGTCATTAAAAATCCTAATGGGAGCTGGGAACCCATTAGGATTTTTTGTTACCCCTTTGTAACTAAAAATGGGTAATAATATAATATGATTAATATAGGACATAGGAAGAGGTGAGCAGATGAAAAGATTGGCAATAATTTTATTATCCGTTATATTGGTTGTTTGTACTTTTATTCTTACTAATCTATTACACCACCGTGGCTTCATATTTTCCAATACAGCGGAAGCCATTAGTGTTTCAGCCGGCTTAGATAATATGGGTGATAACAACCCATTTAACATATTGCTAACTGAAAGGTTGAATCAGATTGAGGAAGAAAGGATAAAAATACTCCTGGCTGAAAAAAGAGCCGTCTTAGAAGCCCAAAGGTTAAGGGAGGAAAGGGAAAGGCTTGAGCGTGAAAGAATAGAAGAATTGGAAAAGGATCCAAATACCCGCTTTGCCTATCTAACCTTCGACGACGGCCCATCTCCCAACAATACACCTGCTATTCTAGATATCCTAAAGGAATATGATATCAGGGCTACCTTCTTTTTAATAGGCTCCATGGCTGAAAAATATCCGGAAATAGTAAAAAGAATCTATGATGAGGGGCATGTAATAGGCAACCATACCTATTCCCACGATTACGGCTATATCTACAAGAATAATACCAACTTCTTAAAGGATGTTGAGAAGGCGGACAGGGTCTTTAAGCAGATCCTAGGTGAAGACTTTGAAACAAGGCTTTTCAGATTCCCTGGTGGTTCTTTTGGAAAACATAAGGCCCCTATGAGGAAGGCCATAGTGGATGCAGGCTATACCTTCTATGACTGGAATGCCCTAAATGGGGATGCAGAAGGAATCAAGCTATCCAACAGCTATCTAATCAGAAGGTTAAAAGAAACCACAAGAAACAAAAAAAATGCTATAATATTAATGCATGATCCCAGTAGTAAGGTGGGTACAGTTGAAACCCTCAGGGAAAATATAGAATATTTAATAGCACAAGGATTTCATTTTAGAGTTTTAGAGGAGAAACATTAATATAATTAAAAGAATGTTAAAGATTAGAAAATAAGTAGGAAGTGATTAGATGCCTAAGAAGGTTTTGATCGTAGAGGATGAAGACTCCATTAGGAAGTTTGTCAAGATAAATCTTGAAAGGTCAGACTTTCAAGTTATGGAAGCGGATACGGGGGAAAAGGGTATAGAAATAGCTAGGACTGAAGAAATTGACATAGTTGTCTTAGACGTTATGCTACCTGGTATGGATGGTTTTGAAGTTTGCAAAACCCTTAGGGAGGAGTTTCCCGACTTAGGAATAATAATGTTAACGGCCAAGAGCCAGGATATGGATAAGATAATGGGCTTAGAATACGGCTGCGACGACTATATGACTAAACCCTTTAATCCTACGGAGCTGGTCCTAAGGGTAAAATCCCTAGCTAGAAGGATGGAGAATCGATCTAATCAGGGCAGCGTATTAAAGATGGGGCCCTTTAAAATCGATAAATATTCCAGGAAATTTTATAAAAATGGGGAGGAGTTGGACGTAACCCCAACGGAATATTCCATCCTTAAGCTCTTTATGGAAAATCCCGGCAAGGCCTTTAAGAGGGATGAGATTCTAAACCTAATATGGGGCTATGATTTCGTAGGGGATTCTAAGATAGTAGATGTAAACATTAGGAGGCTAAGGGCCAAGGTGGAGGAAAACCCCAGCGAGCCTGAATATATTGAAACCGTATGGGGTTTAGGCTATAGGTGGAAAAATCAAGACTAGGAGATGAAGATGAAGAAGAGTATTAGGACAAGATTAGTTGGAAACTTTATGCTGATCATAGTCATTACCGTGGTAATCCTACAGATTGCCCTCTCCAATGCCATAAGGAATTATTACTACAAAAACGTAGAAGATATACTTACCAGCCAAATAGAATATTCTACAGACTTTTATTCCAGATATTTTTCCACATTTACTTTAGATGATATAGTAATGGGGGATGTGGATTTATTCTTTAAATACACCACTGCCCAGGTTCAACTCTTATCCCTAGATGGAATCCTACTTATGGATTCCCTAGGAGTAGTCTATGATGAGCCTATTAAAACCCCCGACATTCTTGCAGCCCAAAATATGGAGAAGGGGGTCTGGACAGGAAATGTCCACTATGACGACAGTCTAGTAATGGCAGTTTCCTTACCCCTAAGGAATCATGAAGAAGCCATCGGAATCATCAGGTTTATCACCTCACTGGAGGAGACCAACGCAACCATCAACAGGATAGTCTTATTACTTATTTTCCTAGGAGCAGTGGTTATACTAATTTCAGGCATAATAAGCTTGCTTTTAGCTAATTCAATAGTAAAACCCCTCCTTGAAGTAACCAGGGTTGCAGAGAAGATGGCCGATGGACAGTTACACGTAAGGGGAGAAGTTAAATTAGAGGATGAAATAGGGCAGCTGTCTAATACCCTAAACTATATGGCAGAGGAGCTGTTAAAGCGGGAGCAGATTAAAAACGACTTCATCTCATCTGTCTCTCATGAGCTAAGGACCCCTCTAACTTCCATAAAGGGTTGGGCCATCACCTTGCAGGGTGATGACCTAGACACAGACCTACTTAAGGATGGATTAAAAATCATTGAAAAGGAAAGTGACCGCCTTTCTAAGATGGTGGAGGAGTTATTGGACTTTTCCAGATTCATATCAGGTAGGATCACCCTAGAGAAGGATACCTTCTCCATCAGGGAAACCCTGGAGATGCTTGAAAAGCAGTATATGCCTAGGGCTAGGGATAACCAGCTGGAACTACTGGTCAATATTAGCGATGAAGTGGACTACTTCCTAGGGGATGAAAACAGGATCAAACAATTACTTATCAACCTATTAGATAATGCCATAAAGTTTACACCAGCAGGAGGAAAAGTCTACTTGTCAGCCTATATAAAAGAAAATAACCTAATACTTATGGTAAAGGATACTGGAATAGGTATACCGCCGGAAGACCTGCCTAGGGTTAAGGAGAAGTTCTACAAGGGTAAGAATAGCAAATCCCATAGTGGTATAGGCCTTTCCATATGTCAGGAGATAGTCAACCTTTCCAATGGCAGCCTTGAAATAGAATCGGAAGTAAACAAGGGAACTACAGTAAAAGCCATCCTACCTATTAAGGAGGAAAACTAATGAAGAGATCTATTATAATACTCATACTAATTCCACTACTACTTTTATCGGCATGTAGCTTTGGCGATAGCAATATTCAAGATAAAATTATCGCTCCCTCCAATAAGACCATTCCCATCCAGGGGAAGTGGGTTATTGTGGAAAAGCTTCAAAGCTCAGACCCCATCCTTATGGCAGAAACTGCCCCAGTTGAAGAGCTAGATCCTTATATAGGTAGGGAGGTCTTATTTAATAAAGCTGCCATAGTAGTGGCGGATGATTATGCTGAAAATCCAACTTTTAAATATAAAAACGTAGATGCCCAAGAATACCTTATATATAAATATAAAATATCTCCAAGGCAGCTGAATATAGACAGTGAAAACATGCAAATCATAACGGTTTTAAAGAACAACCAGCTTTTTTATGAATTTTTTAAATACGATGAAGATAAGCTTTTAATCTTTATAGATGATTCCTTCTACAGCATGCGTAAATTGGTAGACCAAGTCAGCCTAGAAGAGGTCAACCGCTATATAAAAATCGAGAGCAACATGTTTAGCACCTTCGATACCATAGAGCTTGTAGACCTGGATTCTGGAGTATTGCTAGGCATTAGGACTCCAATCTACGATGAAGAAAGGGACCTGCCAGACTGGCAGTATAAGACCATCTGGATTAGGAGTGAAAATAGAAATATAAGCAAATACCAGCTGGATAAGCTACTTGTACCCAGGAAGAGCGGCTTTTGGTTGGTAGGGGTAGATAGGATTATAGAGGGCTCATCAGCCACAGATAAGATAGTAGCCATACCCCAATTTAGCGAAATTAGGATAATGGAATCGGCGGAGATTATAACGGATAACTTAAGGGCATTTAGTATGCCAAAACCTACTATCTTGAAGAATATCCAATTTGTAGGAAATGACTACATCTCAGTGGAGAGGATAGAAGTAGACCAAAAAAATCGAAAGACTTTACAGATCTATGCCTTAGACAATATAGAAGATGAAAGGCCTATTAAGTTATCTGACTTGGTTCAGGATGGGGACTTCCTCTTTAAGGAAGGGTCTGAAAACATCCAAGCCATAGGAGAAAATGTAGTCCTAAATGAGACCAACGTAGGTCTAGTAAGGATGAACGGCTACTGGACCTTAAAGGGCAGGATCAACTATAGGCAAAATGAAGAGGAGCTCTTTAAGGACTTTAATATAAGGGCAATACCGCCTAAGACTATGGTAAGCTACGATGAATTGGGCATACCCTGGGACTTTATCAAGGCTAGATTTCCTAGGGCCATAGATGCCTTCTCATCACCTAATGGTGAGTTTTTAATAGTAGTAGTAAGTGATGAATTACTAATTTATCCAACGGAAAGTGGTGAAATCCTTAGTACAGAACCTCTAGATAGGATTTCCTTGCCAAAGAATTCCTCTATCATAATGAGTGAGTGGTCCGTAGGTAGATACCCAGCAATATGGCAAGAAGAAATAATCAAACAGGGAGCTGTAATGATAGAAGAGTAGAGTAAAAAGTGAAGAAAAACTAGAAGAAGGGGTCTTAGTATGAAAGCTATATTAGAATCATTAAGAATTGACGAAATACTAGAATATATGAGCTATGGTAAATTACTCCTAATAGTATTCTTAATATCTATAGTAATTGTATATTTAATCCAACGCTTCTTTGGGGAATATAAATGGGGCAAATATATGCCTGGCCTTTTAATGCTTATATACGGCATCGTCAGCCTCTTTCTAGTGGATTTTTCCAGGGAAGACTTTATCAATCAAGCTGGATTGGTAAACTTCGTCATAGGCTTTTTCGGTGGATTTTCAGCCATCCTCTTTGCCTTGATCCTAGGGGTATATAATAAGCCTGTAGAGGAAAAAAAGAAGAGGTATATAAAGAAAAGTGAAGAAGAAAGGGAATAGCTAAACCGGCTCAAAGAGCCGGTTTTATCTTTTCAACTGCCAAATAGCTTCATTGCTTGTAGAGATGGCTATGGCCCCTGCTTCCAGGCTTGATTCTACATCCCGAAAATCCGAAATTAGGCCGCCTGCAATTAGGGGAAGCTTAGTCTCCCTTACTATCCTCTCTATAACCCTAGGCAAAATGCCAGGCAGGATTTCTATGGCATGGGGCCTGTTTTTCTTAACAGCCTCCAATACTTCATTTAAGGTTCTGCTATCATGGATAAAGGTCCTCCTGATGGTAAAGACCCCCATATCCTTGCTCAATTTTAAAAGGTTTTCCCTGGAGGTAATGATACCGTCTAAGGGAATATTTCTTACTATATATTCTAAGCCCCAGGTATCCTTGGAAAAGCCATCGATTTCATCTACATAGATTAGTAAGACCTTATCCATCCTACTTACCCTATTGGCGATTTCCTTTAGGTTGAATATATTGCCAGTCAGTAAAGCTATAATTTCACA
>JAAYLY010000012.1 GCA_012521625.1 Tissierellia bacterium
AGGCAACCGGCTTCGGCCGGTTGCCTTTTTATCCTCTTCCTAGCTGAAATAGTAGCAGGAATTTCTGGCCGAGTTCTTCCAGCAAATGTAACTTTTTTGTAAATCCAATGTAACTAAATATTAACACCTATTTGGTATATTATAATTGAAGACAATAAAGGGAGGGGATAAGGTGAAGATTAAAATAAAAAAATGTCTTCCAGTTGCATTAGCCTTGGTAATATCAACTAGTCCTCTAGCAACATATGCTGAAGGAGGAGTAGAGCCAGCAAATCCAGGAATGGATATGCCAATTAGCGATGAAGTTAGACCAATTCTTGATGAAATAGAACCTATTAAGGATGAGGTGGCTGTACCCAACTATATTGAATTCAAGGGTAAGATTAAGGAAATCAATTCAAAAGAAGGAAGGTTTTCATTCTTAGCAGAAAATGACCTAGAGGAAGGATTAGATAAACTAGTAGTTCATATGACTGACAGGGTAATCCTATTAGATGATGAAAGTATGGACTTTATTTCCCTGGAAGACCTAGAAGAAGGAATGGAAGTATCTGTCTTCTATGATAAGGAAACTATAATGTTGATGAGCTATCCGGCACAATTAGAGCCAGATGTGGTAGTAGTAAGAAATGAAGAAGCAGTAACTGGTATTATGATAGACAAATTCGATGAAGACCTATTAAGCGATGATGGTAGCCTAAGGCTTATAATCAAGGATGAAGTGGAATTAATAGACAGGGATGGCAAGGAGATAGAAAGAGAGGATCTACAAAATAAGGACCTAATCGTCTTCTATAGCATAGTAATGGACAGCTATCCAATGCAAACTATCCCTGAGAAGGTAATTGCCATTAGAAACCATGAAGTAAAGGTCTTTGACCATCTGAAATTAAATGGTGAAGAATTTAAGTTAGATAATGAAATGTATTATGGGGAAGAAAGGGAGCTTATGCTTCCATTAAGGCAGCTAGCGGAAGCCCTAGGATATGAGGTAGAATGGGTACAGGAAAGTAGAACTGTTAACCTAACAAAGGGGGAAGAAAAAATTAGCCTAACTATTGGACTAGATAAGTATCAATACTATAATCTGGAACATGAATTAGGTACAGCCCCAGAACTAGTAGATGAAAGGACATATGTACCACTATCCTTTATGAAATCTATAATCTATGCCCATGTGGAAGTAACAATGGATGGAGTATTAGAAGTAACTAGATATTAAGATGGCCATTCTAAAACTTAATATATCTTTAAATATAGTATAAAGATATATTGTAAGTTAATGATCAATAGGATATGATATAAATATAAGCTAACAGATAGGTATATATAAAGTAACAGGCAGGCATAAATAAGCTTAAAGATAGCGGAATATGAGTAAAATTCCGCTATCTTTTTTATTTGTATAAGCATATATTTAACTAAACTGCTCCTATATCTAGGGATATTAAAATGATATCTAATAATTAACCTTCTATTAGGCCATAGCCTGCATTGTAAACCTATTCTATACTGTAAATAAGCAAGTTGAATTTTGCTAAAGATAATAATGTTAAGCTAAATCTACTTTGATATAATATATCTATATTTTACTAGGAGGTAGGAGTATTGATACTGATCTTTGCTGTTGACAAGAACTGGAACATAGGCTACGGTGGTAAGATGTTAGCTGATATACCAAGTGATTTAAAACGCTTTAGACAATTGACGGAAGGCCATATAGTCATCATGGGGAGGAAAACCCTGGAGGCCATACCAGGTCAGGGACCCCTTCCCAACAGGATTAACATAGTCTTCACCAGGGATAAAAATTTTAATAGGGAAGGCTTTTATATTTTAAACAACATGGACGAACTTTTCCCACTGCTGGAAAGGATCAATCCCAAGGGGGAGAAGGAGGTATTCGTAACTGGGGGTGGGACTATAGTAAGGCAGCTTTTACCCCACTGCAATAGGGCGTATATAACTAAGATTTTAAAGAGCTTTGATAGGGCAGACACCTCCATACCCAATTTGGATTTAGATGAAAGCTGGAAGATAGTTAAAGAGTCAGAAATCCAGAGGGAAAATGGGCTGGAGTATAAGTATGTGGATTATATTAGAAAATAAGGGGGATAATTATGGATTCTATTATCAGCATAAAGGGCTTAAGGAAATCCTACGGCAGTAAGGAGGTCCTTAAGGGAATCGACCTAGAGGTAAAAAGGGGCGAAGTCATCGGCTACATAGGCCCTAACGGGGCGGGTAAGAGCACTACCGTTAAAATCATCCTAGGACTAATATCAGACTTTGAAGGTGAGGTTAATATCCTAGGCTATAATATTAGGGATGAGGATATTAGCTATAAGAGTAGGGTCGGTTATGTTCCCGAGACGGCAGATATATATGAAAACCTAACGGCCAGGGAATATTTAACCTTTATTGGAGAGCTTTATGGCATGGATTATGACCTGGCTGATAAGAAGGCCCATAGGCTTATGGAGCTTTTTGGAATCGGCCATGTATATGATTCAAGGATTAGCTCCTTTTCCAAGGGGATGAAGCAGAAGACCTTAATCATATCTGCCTTATTAAACGATCCTGACATCCTCTTCCTAGACGAACCCCTAACGGGCATAGATGCCAACAGCGTCATGGTCTTTAAGGAATTGCTGGAGCTTTTGGCCCAGGAGGGCAAGACCATCTTCTACTCCTCCCATATTATGGACGTGGTGGAGAAGGTAAGCTCCAGGATAGTACTCATCAATGATGGTAGGATAGTAGCTGATGGCAATATAGAGGAGCTTAAGACCAGGTCCATGGGAAGCTCATTGGAGAATATCTTCAATCAGCTAACTGGCTTTAGTGACCATGAAAATATAGCTAGGGATATAGTTAATGTAATAAAAGGGGTGGAGTAAATGGTTGCCATCCTTAGGTTTTTAGATTTGTTTAAAAATATCTTCCAAGGCCTAGGCATCGACTATGGCGGCATGAGGAAGATCCTAGAAATAAAGCTCTTATTAGATAGTAGAAGGGTAAGTAGCATAATCCAAGAGGAGGCAAGTAAGGATAAGGAGCGAAATTATTTCTATAGATCCCTAATCCTATATTTCTTCTTTGGAATCATGATGGTGGCTTTCTTATCCTTAGGAAGCAATTACCTCTTTCAAATGGCACTGATCTTTGGGCTTTTTATGTTTTTTATGCTTACTACCCTGATTTCAGACTATAGCTCCGTATTATTAGACCTGAGGGATAAGGATATCATCCTCTCTAAGCCCATAAATAATAAAACCCTAAATGCAGCTAAGGTAATCCATATAACTATCTATACCTCCCTTATTACCCTAGCCATGATGGGGCCAAGCCTTCTATTTGGATTAATTAGGAGGGGGCCGGTCTTCTTCCTAATTTTCCTAATCCAAATTATCTTGATAAATCTATTTCTAATTGTGGTCACTGGCCTTTTATACCTAGCCATCCTAAGGTTTTTCGACGGGGAAAGGCTTAGGGATATTATCAACTATGTACAGATAGGCCTTACCATAGCTATTACTATAGGCTATCAATTAGTAGGCAGGGTATTTGAGATTAAGGCCCTACAAGCTATAGAATTTTTGCCTAAGTGGTGGTCCATCATCCTACCGCCCATCTGGTTTGCTGCCCCCTTTGAATTGATTTTAAATGGGAATACATCAACCAGCATACTCCTTAATTCCTTAATGGCTTTAGTGATTCCATTTCTAGCCATCATCAGCTATATAAAGTTGATGCCCAGCTTTGAAAGTAGCCTGCAGAAGTTGTCTGCCCTAGGGGGCTATAGGAAGGAAGAGAGGTTTAGCAATAAGCTGGCTAAGATAGTATGTAAAGACAAGCAGGAGAGGATCTTTTACAAATTTACCAACAATATGGTTAAGAATGAAAGGGAGTTTAAACTTAGGGTCTACCCAAGTATAGGCTTTGGCCTTGTCTTTCCCTTAATCATGCTATTTAATTATTCTAGGGGTAGAAACCTAACAGACATTGCCAATAGCAAGGGTTATTTTACCCTTTACTTTACCGCCATCTACCTGCCAAATCTATTGCAGTTTTTAGCTTGTTCAGCCAATTACAAGGGGGCCTGGATCTATAGGATCATGCCTATAGGGGATTATGAACCTATATTAAAAGGGGCGGTTAAATCCATATTTATCAACCTATTTACTCCGGTAGTTTTAATAAATAGCATAATCTATTTAATCCTATTTGATTTTAAAATCCTAGACCAGTTGCTTATAGTTTACCTAAACCTTATTTTAAGCACCCTTTTAACCTTTAGGATCTTTAAAAAGGACCTTCCCTTTTCCAGGGCCTTCCATACTATCCAAAGGCGGAATGGCTTTTTAAAAATACTCTTGGTAATGATGGGAATCGGTCTACTGGCAGCTATCCATTATCAAGCCAATAAGATTAAATTTGGCCCCTATATCCTTATGGCCCTGCAGTTAATAACTATAATTATGGCTTCAAAGTTTATCTTTAAAGTACAACTAGATGCTTAAGTAAGATTGTGGAAAACTTATTAAGTTTTAGGTCTTATAGATTAAAAGCATATGTCTTATAGAAAGATATTCCAAAAGCTAATTAACTATAGATATAGATATCCTATGGAAAAGTCTTTAATTAGAAAAGCTTCCTTAAAAAGTGGAAGCTTTTCCTTATTTAAGACAGCTTTTTTCTTTTTATCGAAAACTTTTATCCTATTAATTTATTTGTTTTTACCATATATATTATGCTATTATTTATAGGTATCTTTTTATTAGTTAAATAAAGTTCATAATTGTTGACCTATATATGGGCATTTGATAAAATAGACAATACAATATATTGTGTTTAGCTAGGGGGAAATATACAAAATGTTGACTAAAATTAGAAAGAGGGACGGAAGGGAAGTTCCATTTAACATAGAGAAGATAGCTAACGCTATCTTTAAAGCTGCCCAGGCTGCAGGCGGCCAGGATTATGAAACTTCTATGAACTTGGCTGAAAAGGTGGCCAAGATCTGCAACGAAAGATTTGCAGATGAAATACCTGGTGTAGAGGATATACAAGATATCGTAGAAAAGGTCCTTATAGAGGAGGGACATGCTAAAACTGCCAAAAATTATATCCTATACAGGGCTGAGAGAAGCAAGGTTAGGGAGATGAACTCCAGGCTGATGAAGGTCTTAGGGGACCTAACCTTTAAGGATGCCAAGGAATCAGATATTAAGAGGGAAAATGCAAATATAGACGGGGATACGGCCATGGGAACCATGTTGAAATACGGTTCCGAAGGGGCCAAGGCCTTCTATGAACTTTTTGTACTAAATCCTGAACATTCCAGGGCCCATAAGTCAGGGGATATACATATACACGACCTAGACTTCTTAACCTTAACAACTACTTGCTGCCAAATCGATATAGTAAAATTATTTGAAAATGGCTTTAGTACAGGCCATGGCTTTATTAGGGAGCCTCAAAATATTGCCTCCTATTCATCCTTAGCCTGTATAGCCATCCAATCAAACCAAAACGACCAGCATGGGGGTCAAAGTATACCAAACTTTGATTACGGCATGGCCATAGGTGTTCGCAAGACCTATATAAAGGACTATAGGAACAATATTAAGAAATCCATCCAATTGATGTTGCCGGAACTAGACTTAAACGAAAACATAGACTATATCTTCAACATCTTGGAGAAGGAATATAAGCTAACTCCTTCTATGGGCAATAACGAGGAATACCTAAAGAAGGAAGGAGAATACCTACTAGAAATCTTAAACGATGAAAAGCTTGTTAAGAGGATTCAAGACTTTGCCTTAAAGAACGCCTATAAGGATACGGACAGAAAGACTTACCAAGCCATGGAAGCCCTAATTCACAACTTAAATACTATGCATTCCAGGGCTGGAGCTCAGATACCCTTTAGCTCCATCAACTATGGTACCGATACTTCTGTAGAGGGTAGGATGGTTATCAAAAACCTACTACTAAGTACGGAAAGGGGTTTAGGAAATGGGGAGACCCCAATATTCCCAATCCAAATCTTTAAGGTAAAGGAAGGAATAAACTACAACGAAGGAGATCCAAACTACGACCTATTTAAGCTGGCTTGTAGGGTAAGCGCCAAGAGGTTGTTCCCTAACTTCTCCTTCATAGATGCGCCCTTTAACCTACAATACTATGAGGAAGGTAGACCAGAAACGGAAATAGCCTATATGGGTTGTAGAACTAGGGTTATAGGTAACGTCCATGACAGGGATAGGGAGATAGTCTATGGTAGGGGTAACCTAAGCTTTACAACCATCAACCTGCCTAGACTAGGTATAGAAAACAGTGGAGATATTGAAGGCTTTTACAAGCAGCTGGACAAGACTATAGACCTGGTAATAGCCCAATTATTAGAGAGGTTTGAGATTCAGGCCAATAAAAAGGTTAAAAACTTCCCCTTCCTAATGGGACAGGGAGTCTGGATAGATTCAGATAAGTTAAATAGCGAAGATACCATCAGGGAAGTTCTAAAGCATGGTACCCTATCAGTAGGCTTTATAGGCTTAGCTGAATGCCTAAAGGCCCTTATAGGTAAACACCATGGTGAGTCTGAAGAGGCTCAAAAATTAGGCTTAGAAATCATAGGCCATATGAGGAAGAGGATGGATGATATATCCCAGGAGTTGAAGTTAAACTTTACCCTATTGGGTACACCTGCTGAAGGTCTATCCGGCAGATTCGTTAGAATTGATAGGGAGAAATATGGTGTAATCCCAGGGGTTACGGATAGGGAATACTACACCAACAGCTTCCACATCCCTGTATATTACAAGATCTCAGCCTATAATAAAATCATGTTAGAAGCCCCATACCATGAATTGACCAATGCAGGCCATATAACCTATGTGGAGGTAGACGGAGATCCTACTATGAACCTAGATGCCTTTGAAAAAATCATCAGGGTCATGAAGGAAGCAGGAATAGGCTACGGCTCCATCAACCACCCTGTGGATAGGGACCCAATCTGTGGATATACTGGAGTTATCGATGATGTTTGTCCACAATGTGGCAGGGAAGAGGGGGATGTACCATTCCATAGGATTAGAAGGATTACAGGATACCTGGTAGGAACACTAGATAGATTTAATGATGCAAAGCGAGCTGAGGAACGTGATAGGGTTAAACACTTTGCAGTCAAATAAATTGAGGATAGCAGGAATAGTAGAAGAATCCATCGTAGATGGGCCGGGTATAAGACTTACCGTCTTTACCCAGGGCTGCAGCCATAACTGCCCTGGCTGCCACAATCCCCAGACCCATGATTATAGGGGTGGAATGGAGATGGATATTGAGGAAATAGTTAAGATGGTGAAAGCCAATCCTATGTTGGATGGTATCACCCTAAGTGGTGGAGAGCCCTTCGACCAGGCCATAGCCTGCGCCAATCTAGCTAGGAGGATTAAGGAGCTGGGCCTAAGTGTAGTAGTCTATTCCGGCTATAAATATGAATATCTATTACAAAAAGAGGAATATAGACAGCTTTTACAAGTGGCCGACATCCTAATAGATGGCCGATTCGATATAAGTAAGAAGGACCTTACCCTACCCTTTAGGGGTTCTTCCAATCAGAGGATTATTGATTTAAAGAAGAGCTTATCTAGCAATAGGATCTATATAGCATCGTAATTTATCTTACAGTGACTTTCATAAAACATATGAGTCCAATCTTAATGTTTTGATATATAGGTATAGGATGTATATAAATATAAAAAGGCGAACTAATTAGGTTCGTCTTTATTTTATGCCCATTCATGGGAAGGGTTGTACCAAATATTGTTGGTGACGTGGCGGCAGCAGTTGTTGTTGCTAAATCTGAAAAAACCCTAAATACTGATGGGGTTAAAGCTACTTAAAAAATCTAGAATTTATTTTTATAGCATTAAATAGCATTGAAAAAGACTATAGGATGAATTAATTCATACCCTATAGTCTTTTTATGTTTCATAAATAATTTTTATATAGTAAATTTGTATTTTGCCTGTAAAAGCAAGAAAATAATATAAGGAATATTTATATACGGCCAGTTGGATTATTAATCTAATCTATTCCCCTTACCCCTAATCTTCTTAAATATCCTATATGAAATAAAGAGTATAATCCCAATCAATACTAGAAATGGTGCCAGGTATATAAGCCCTATGACCATATTCTGCAGGCCATCTACGAAGTTATAAAGGGAATGTTCAATGGCATTTTTAATTCTAGTGCCAAAGCTGGTTTCAACGGTTTCTGTACTGGTTAGTTTATCTACCTCCTGTATATGGAGGATAAAAGTACTATAGTCCACCCTATCATCAATATCCATCAGTTGTGAATTAAGCCTTTCCTTTTCATAGATGACTTCCGTCAATTGATTTTCTAAAGCTATAAGGTCTTCAATCTTTTCTGCCTTTTCCATTAGACTTAGAAGGCGTTCTTCTTTGACGGTAACCACTCTTAATCTAGCTTCTATGTCCTTATAGCTCTTAGTCACATCATCTTTACTGGTACTTTCTGAAATAATATTGCCAATCTGTTGTAAATCCTTCTTAAAGCTGGTAATATCATCTTGTGGAACCCTTATGGTATAATAGCCATGTCTATAACTTCTATTATTGTAATGTCGGTTGTAGGAGATATTGGATGATTCTACATAAGCTTGGTATTCTTCGATTAGGTCCATCAGTTGCTCAATACTTTCATTAAATTCCGTAGTTTCAAATTCTAGATTGATGGTGGTAATAATCTTTTCGGCTTCCAATTCAGCCTCCAAGCCTCCATCCTCTCTGACTCCTTCAACTGGAGGCGCGGCAGGAGCACTAGATGAGCCTGAATCATAAGCCATTTCACCCTTAGTATTAGCACTGCAGCCTAGGGCATATAGTATTATTACCATCAGGCTAAGTGCTAAGAGAAGATTTTTCCGAAATTTTTTCATAATATCATCTCCTTGTTAATTAGATTATATCCAGCTTATAAAAATAAGTGGATACAAATTAGTTACAATATTGTAGGGTATAATGATAAATAATAGATTAAATGAAATAATTGCTGTCTAAGGAGGTTAGGGTATGGATTTAGAAAAAATAAAGAGGGATGTAAGGCAGGTAACTTTAGAATTGTTGGAAGCAGCCAAGTTGGATCCTAAGGACGCAGTGGTCATTGGAGGAAGTAGCAGTGAGATTATAGGTAAAAAGCTAGGTTCTGCTACTAATATTGAAGTGGCAAGGGCGGTAATGGGCACCATAATCCCCATCCTAAAGGAAAGGGATATATTTCCTGTAGTCCAATGCTGCGAACATATAAACCGTGCCCTGGTAGTGGAAAGGGAATATGCTAAACTCCATAGGCTGGATCCGGTAAATGTAATCCCAGTGGAAACGGCTGGAGGAGGCTTTGCAACGGCAGCCTATGAACTCCTAGATGACCCAGTGGTAGTAGAGCATGTAGGTGTTCAAGCTGGTATCGATATAGGGGATGTCTTTATAGGAATGCATATAAAGGGTGTAGGAGTAGTAGTTAGAAGTGAGATAAAGGAAATTGGAGAGGCCCACTTAAGCATGATCCGAACAAGGCCTAAACTAATAGGCGGAGTTAGGGCTAAGCATTTCTAATTTAGTAGGGTATTGATTCCTAAATTATGGAAATAATAGCCTAAATGAAAGGGAGTGATTAATTTGAGAATACCTAATCATTTAGGCGTCATACCCGATGGGAACAGGCGCTGGGCAGTAAGAAATGGAATGACCAAGGAAAAGGGATACGATAGTGGATTAGACCCAGGTTTAAGGGTATTTAAATTATGTGAAGAAGTGGGAATAAAAGAACTTACCTTTTACGGCTTTACCATGGATAATACTAAAAGGCCAAGGGTTCAGAGACTGGCCTTTACTAAGGCGTGTGTAGATGCGGTCAAGCTACTATCTAAGGAAAATGCCGAACTATTAGTTATAGGAAATACGGAATCTAAAATGTTCCCAGAGGAGCTTATGCCTTATACAAAAGAAAGAAAGAGATTTGGCAAGGGTGGAATTAAGGTAAATTTTTTAGTAAACTATGATTGGAAGTGGGACGTTGGAAACCTTATAAATGGTAATGGCAATCCTAAAAGCCCTATGGAATATATTAAGTCTAAGGATATTTCCCGAGTAGACCTTATTATTAGGTGGGGTGGTAGGTGCCGTTTAAGTGGATTTTTACCCTTACAGGCCGTATATTCTGACTTTTTTATTGTAGAAGATCTTTGGCCTGATTTTAAAGAAGAACACTTCCATGAAGCCTTAGCTTGGTATGATAAACAAGATATTACATTAGGTGGCTAACTCTCAATTTTTGAGAGTTGCTTTTTTTGAAAGAAATCATAGAGGGAAAGAAGGGATATATTGGAAAAAAGATTAAATTTAAGGTCATTTCTAATCATTAATCTAGGTACTATTATAAC
>JAAYLY010000118.1 GCA_012521625.1 Tissierellia bacterium
CCTTAGTTAAGCCTAGTTTCCCTGCTATATCCTCGGCTGTTAAAGCCTTACCTGCATTCTCATCCATAAACCTACTTACCCTATTTAAGGTCAGCTGGTTTAAACCTTTTTGTAGACTTCTACCGCTATTATTACTTATGCTTAAAAATATCCTATCTAAATCCTGCTGGCTTATATTATCCTTTGTATTCAAGAGTTCATACCTGGCCTTATAATCTTCCAAGGACCTTCTAAGCCTCTCATATTCAAAAGGTTTAATGAGATAATCAAAAACCCCCAATCTAAGGGATTCATCGATTTTTTCAATTTCAGATGAAGCAGTTACCATTATTACGTCACACCTATACTGGTTTCTTCTAAGTTCTCTTAGGATAGATATACCGTCTCCCTTGGGTAAATAGATATCTAATAGGACTAAATCAACTTTATTACTTCTCAATATATCAATGGCCTCTAAATAGCTGGATGCTACAGATAGCACTGCAAAATCTTCTACACTTTCTACATAGTTTTTATTTATCATTCCCACCATAGGGTCATCTTCAACTATTAGAACTCTTATCATTCAATAATTCCTCCTTTGGAAAAACCACTTCAAATTTAGTCCCAATACCCAATTCTGATTTTACACTTATCCTACCCGATAGACTAGCTACCTTATCCTTCACCAACTTTAAACCATAACCCCTGCCTTTAGAATTGGTGCTAAAACCTTGATTAAAAATTAGCTTCATATTGGCCTTTTCTATTCCAGGCCCATTATCCCAGACAACAATCCTTTTAGAAGCCTCAACATCTTCTATTAGCAAGACCACTTCCTTATAAGCTTTATTGGACCTGGCAGAGGCCTCTAAAGCATTTTCAATTAGATTTCCTAAGATTATTACCAAGGCTATATCCTTACCCCTATCGTTATTTGTATCTAATTTAGATAATCTATTAAATTTTAACTCCACTCCCAATTCCTTAGCCCGGCTTATTTTACTTATTAATAAGCCAGTTATAACCGGATTGTTGATTTCCTTCATCAGTTTTATGACCAGCTTTTGCTGCTCATCGGTACTTTCTAAGATATATTCCTTAGCCAGATCTATCTGGCCTATTTGTATCAAACCTAATATAACATGTAATTTGTTCTGATGTTCATGGCTACTAGCTCTTAAGGATTCTAATACTTCCCTAAAGCCTGTAAGCTCCTCACCTAATTGAACTAATTCCGTCTTATCTCTAAAGGAGGCTATAGCCCCTATTACCTCCCCCTTATCGATTATGGGGACGGTGTTGGTTACCACTAAAACTCCATTTAAATTGTTTTCTACCCCTAGTCTTGCAATGCCTGAATTTAATACTTCTTCTAAGTCATTGTTAGGAAAGACATTATAAATCAATTGACCTGTGGAATTCTTATTGGGTATACCTAAAATTCTACAGGCTGATTCATTTATCATGGTTATTTTCCTATCTTTATCTATGGCAATTATTCCTTCTTGCAAGGCTTCAAGCATACTATTCCTTTCAGTATACATCATACTGATCTGATGGGGCTCTAGACCTAGTAAGCTTTGCTTAATATTACCACTCAAAAAGTAGGCTCCTATAACTCCTAAAATCAGCCCACCTAGAGAGTAGATCAGCAAGTTAA
>JAAYLY010000013.1 GCA_012521625.1 Tissierellia bacterium
CAGATTAAATAGGGACTTGATAGAAAATATATTTTTAAAACCCTGTATGGGATTAATCCGATTTAAGTCTGGCTTTAAGGGTTCAGTGGTATGCAAAAAACCAGTCTGTATCAAATTGGCCACCAAGCCCACCAAGAGGGCGATTAATAAAAATGGTAGCACCATCAGGCCATACTGGACTAAGCTATCCATCAGGAGGCTGCCTGCATTGTTTGGGCTCATCTCTATCATGGACAAATCAAAGCTTAAGGACCTTTCCATGAAGCCCCTGCCGTTTATGTAGATATATTGGCCCAAAAGCCCCATTAGGATGGTAAAGGTAAAGAAGGATGCAGCTGCAACTAGGTCCTGACTCTTAGCAATCTGTCCCTTCTTCCTAGCATCGCTTAACCGCTTGGGGGTGGCCTCTTCAGTTTTACTGTCCCTATCAGCCATTTAAATCACCTAATGAATAATCTATAAATTTATCCTAACTATTTTAATAAAATAGGTGTTTTTACTAACTATCTACTATCTTTAAATCTTCTACTAACCAAATATCCTTAAAAAATCCTCCAAATAACCCGGCATCATGGAGACGATCTTCCCAATCCTTCCCACTAGCCAGGATAACATTACTAGGGTGGCAAAGTAGCTTACCATGGCCTTCATGGGCATTCCTAGGATTAGGACGTTTATCTGGGGAACCGTCTTAGATATAACTCCCAGGACAACATCTGTAATTAGGACTACTATAATCAAGGGGGCTGCCAGATTTATGGCCAATTCAAAGGATAGGCTGAATAACTTTACTATCCCCCCTGCACCATTGCCCATATAGGCTACTTCCCCAATAGGTATCTGCTTAAAGGAGTAAATCAAGGCCCCTAACAGCTTATGGTGCATGTCCAAAACGAAAAATAAGGAAATGGCTAGCCAGTAGTAGACCCTGCCATAGTGGGATGCACTAAAGCCCATTAGGGGGTCATAGACTGTGGCCATGGAAAAACCAGCCTGAAAATCTATCAACTGACCAGCAATCTCTACAGCAGCAAATACCAGCTGGCTTATATAGCCCATGGCTAGGCCTAGTAGGGCCTCCTCAAAGGCCATAAAGAGCAGGTAAAAGATATTATTAACCAGCTCCAGCTCTGGAATGCTGTTGTGTATCAGTATACTTACTACTACAGACAAGGCTACCTTATAGATATTGGATAGGCCCCTATAGGAAAATGCTGGACAGGCTACTATAAAGGTGGTAATGCGGACAAAAATCAGTATAAATTTCTGAAAGTATATATCCATCTATCTTACCCTATCTATATGAGATTCTCAATTAGGCCATACAGGTCTTTAGTCAAGGACAGGAGCTTGTTCAGCATAAAGTTTCCCAGTAGTATGAGGGTAAGGAATACCGCCACTATCTTGGGAACGAAGCTTAGGGTCTGCTCCTGGATCTGGGTTGTGGCCTGCAGGATGCTGATAATCAGCCCTACAACCAAGGCTACTATGAGGACAGGGCTAGCCACCGTCAGAATGGTCAATAGGGCCTTCCTAATTATGGTCAATACTAAAGTCTGAGTCATCTTACCACCTCTAAGCAAAGCTATTCAATAGGGACTCTACCACCAAATACCAGCCGTCTACTAGGACGAATAACAAGATCTTAAAGGGCAGGGAGATCATAACCGGGGGCAGCATAAACATACCCATGGACATGAGGATACTGGCCACCACCATATCGATTACTAAGAAGGGAATAAACAAGATAAATCCTATACTAAAGGCTATCCTTAGCTCGTTTATGGCAAAGGCTGGGATTATAACCGATAGGGGTAAATCCATAGGCTCAGCCACATTATCCCTGCCAGATGCCCTTAGGAAGAGGGCCAGGTCCTTCTCCCTAGTCTCCCTTAACATGAATTCCTTTAAAGGCTCTGCAGCCCGGTCAAAGGCCTCCTCCTGGCTAATCTCATTGGCCAGGTATGGAGTTACAGCCGTCTCCATTACCTCCGAATAGACAGGCTGCATGATGAAGAAGGTTAAAAATAGGGCTAGTCCAATTAGAAGCTGATTTGGAGGACTTTGTTGAGTTCCCATGGCATTCCTTAAAAAGGACAATACTACCACTATCCTAGTAAAGGCGGTGGTTAGTATAAGGAAGGAAGGGGCAAGGGTAAGGATGGTCAGGATTGTAAACAATTTAATGCTGTCTACGGTGGTCTGGGGATCTTCATCATCGAAGAAGATCTCCAGGGGATTAGCTGATACGGTCTGTGGTATCAGGGTTATCAGACAGATTATTATTATTCCTAAACAAAGATATCTTCTCGCCAATTTTCTTCCTCATTTCTGCATAATTTTGCCCCTCCACGGCCTTATCCATGGACCCAACAAAATTCTCCAACTCCCCTTTATCCAGTTCCATTAAGATTTCATTCCTATCTTCACTTAAGCTCATTAAATAGTATTGGTCACAGATCTTTACTATGGCTAGGGCGGAATTCTTATTTACCGCCACCCTTTCGATGATCTTGATAAACCTATTTTTACCCATCATATAGGAATTTAAATACTTCAAGATTCCATTGGCCATAAATATGACCATAAGCAATACTATTATGGTTTTTATTAGGGTAAAGAAGCTTTCCAAAGTCATTTAAATGCTCCTTATTGAACTATAATATCAGTAATATATACATCCTGAACTATCATCTTATTTAAAGAGGTATTGATATCCTCCTTAATATCTTCCTTAAGAAGCTCAACAGATTGATTTTCCATCAATTCCTTGGCTGTTCTAGCCCTTAAATTGCTAATTACTATGTCTCGAATCTTATTAACATTAGAATCTAAATCCTCCCCATCTTTTTCATCAGTAAACATAAGGGCAATCTTTATCTTTAAATAGCTTGAGCTATTATCCTCCGATTTGAGATTCACCACAAATTCATCTAAGACATAGGTATATTCCCCATCGGATTCAAAGATATTAGGAATAGTAATATTCTTGTCACTTACCACTAAATATCCTATTGCCAGGACTATGATTAATATAGCTGCCAACAAGACTATTATTATGGCCTTGTCTAAATCCCTCTTTTTTTCCCTCGTCTCCATCAACTGTCACTTCCCTCGTCAAATATTATCAATATATTTACCCGCCTGTTTTGGGCACGGTTTTCTGGACTGTCGTTGGGCACTATAGGCCTATACTCACCATATCCTACTGCAGACAATCTCCTAGGGTCTACATCTTCCACTTCACTTAAATATCTGACTACGGAAACTGCCCTAGCCGTAGAAAGCTCCCAGTTGGAAGGATACCTGGGGCTACTCATGGGCACGTCATCCGTATAACCTTCTATCACCAATTCATTATCGAATTCGTTTATTAAGTTTTCCAGCTTCTTCAGTACTTCTATCCCTTCCGGCTTTAATTCAGCACTACCAGGCTCAAAAAGGATGGCATCCTGTAACTCCACATAGACACCCTTTGTATTCATACTGACGGATACATCTTCACCCAATTCTTGAGATTTTACGAATTCATGGACCTTACCATATAGGTCTCGGTTCTGCATATATTCCTGGGAAAATTCTATTATGGCATCCTCATCGTTTAAGATGGAAGTATTGGCGGAACCTGAAAGTACCGATTGGACTGAAGTAAATACATTGCCAAATTTCTCAGCATTTATATTGGACATGGAAAAAAGCAGTACGAAGAAGGTCAATAACAAGGACATCAAGTCTGAAAAGGTGGTCAACCAGGGTGCACTGCTCTCACTTTGGACCTCAGCCTTCCGCCTCCTCCTCTTACTCATAGCTGCCTACCTCTCTTAAACTATCCATACCACTTGCCAGCTCCTCCCTCTCCTCTGTGGATAGATAGGTTGTAAGCTTTTCTTCTAACAGCCTTGGATTGCTGCCTGCTTGGATTTCCAATACACCATCAATAATCAATTCTCCTGTAAACATCTCCTCATCCGTTTGGCTTTTTAAGTTATTAGCAATAGGCAGGAAAAGGAGGTTAGAAGCTAAAGAGCCATAAAATGTGGTTATTAAGGCAGTGGCCATACCTGAACCTATGGCACTTGGATCATCTAATTCAGCCAACATTATAATCAACCCTATTAAAGTACCTGTCATTCCAAAGCCAGGGGCTAATTCGCCCCATTTGTAGAATACATCCTGCCCTAACCTATGCCTTCTTTCGATGGCATCAAGCTCCATCTCCATTATTTCCCTAATCCTATCTGGCTCCACCCCATCTACCACCATCTGCAGCCCAGTAGCCAAGAGTGGATTTTTCATCTGCTCTATATCGTCCTCTAGGGATAATAGGCCCTCCTGCCTAGCCTTCTTAGCTAGGTTGGATAATTGGATGATCAATTCCGGCCTATTATCCTTTGGTGTGAAGAGCAAGGTCTTCAATATGTTGGGGATTTTTACGATGGTCTTAAAGGGGAAGGAAATTAAGATGGCACAGAAACTTCCCCCGAAGGTTATCAGTATAGAAGGTACGTCTATAAAGCTAACCCTCTCCCCAGCTACTCTTATAGATATGATAATCATTATGAACCCAGCCATTAAGCCTATTGTGGGCCATATATTTCTCTTCATCAAACTCCCTCCGGCAACTTACTGTAAATATTTCGCTTATACTCAATTATCTTTTGGATGATCTCTTCAGTAGACTCCATAACCCTCAAAGTCTTCCCATCGATCAAGGTAATTATAGTATCATGGGCCTCATCGATCCTATAGATTAAATCACAATTTAAAGCAAACTTCTCTTTATTTAAGGAGGTTAAAACTATCATTTAAACCACTTCTATCTCTTTAAATTGAGCAATTCTTGTAGCATTTCATCTGAAGTAGTTATACTTCTAGAGTTAGCTGAATAAGCCCTGCTAGTTACAATCATCTCAGTAAATTCATTGGCTAAGTCCACATTGGACATCTCCAAGTAGCCCTGGCGTAGATGGCCAAATCCATATTCACCAGACATACCAAAGATTGGATCCCCTGAGTTGTTTGAAACTCTATAATTATTTCCTCCAGTAAACTCCAAACCTTCGGCATTGGAAAATTTTGCAACGGCTATTTTACCTATAACCCTTACCTGATCTTCTTGACGGTATTTTGCCAGTATAACCCCAGAACTGTCTATAGAAAAACTTTCTAATTCATTTTCCTCATCATCATCATAATAAGGTGGTATAGTTAAAGCTATTAATTCAGGTTCTTGACTATCAATATCATCGAATATTGGCTCAAATTCATCTTCACTTTCATATCCTAATACCCTGTAACCGCTGGAAGTAACTAGGTTACCCTCATGGTCTAGGTAGAAGGCTCCATCCCTAGTATAGTTTAAAACTGCCAACCCAAACTCTCCTACATCGAAATTTCCATCCTCGTCTGCCACCGGGGATACTACAAAGAAGCCGTCTCCCTCAATAGCAAAGTCCAATTCCCTGTTGGTTGGCTGCATAGCTCCAACGGTCATGACAGTATCTATGGAACCTACACTAACTCCCAAACCTATCTGCTGAGCATTAACTCCACCTAAACCACCGGTAGTAGCTCCACGGGCGTTGGATACCGTCTGACTTAACATATCTTGAAATCTAACCCTACTGGATTTAAAACCAGTTGTATTTACATTAGCAATATTATTTGCTATTACGTCCATCTTAGTTTGAAAGCTCCTCATGCCACTAACACCAGAATATAAAGATCTTAGCATCTTAACTCCTCCTCTATAGTACTCCGCCTCAGTCAGTCAGCGGGTTAATGGCCTCCTTTCGGTCCAGCCATATATACTTTTTTCCACTATTTATATCCATATTTCTTAGGTCTATTTAATAATAATGGCACTATCGATATTGGTAACTATGTCTAATTCATCATTTCCCATGGCGGTTATGATGGTCCTATTTTGAATACTGGCAATAAAAGCCATATCCTTATATAGCATCAGGCTTTCCTTCCCGCCCTTTTCTTCCAGCTTATCCATCCCTTGGCTGATGCGGGTTAGGTCATTTTCCTGTAGCCTAATACCCCTTTCCACCATCCTCTTTTGGGCATGGCCGGAAATCTTCACATCCTTCTTAGGACTTAAGGATTCCTCCAATACCTTCTTAAATTCCAGCTGGCTGTTCTTCTTTAGGTCAACATTGGAAATAGTACTGGAAATGATTCGACCGCCTTCTATCCTAAAAGTCATCTACTCACCTCCATCTACTTCCCCTTCGGTCCCTGCTGGATTGGCCACCTCCACCAATGAGCCAAGGTTATAATCCTTATTATTTACCTGGATAACTGCATAGCCATTTTGAAACTTCACCTTTTCAACTATGCCTGTAATTTCCTCTTCCCCATCCATTACAGTAACCTCCTTACCTATTAGGCTGAAGGTATACTGCTGCTGGTTCATAAGTGTCAATATATTCAACCTGTCGGAAATCTGGCTTAACTGTTCCAGGGTGGTAAATTGAACCATTTGGGCTAGATAGTCTGCATTGCTACCCCCGCTGCTAAAGGGGTTTTGGTTCTTAAGTTCTGCAGCCATAATCTGTAGGTAATCGTCGATGGATAATTTGCTTCTTGCCTCTTCTGCGGCATTGCTTGCAGAATTGGTAGTATTAAAGATATTGGCCATTGCAGTATAATTTCTTATTTCCAACTTTCCAACCTCCTTAAGCCAGGATATTCAATCCACTTTCCTTTAAGTCATTAATATAGGTCACTGCTGGTGATTCCTTACTAAACTGAATCCTACTTGTCCTATAGGGTCTGTTACCCTGATTTCTAGAATTGGAATTAGCTGATGGATTGTTTGAATTTAAGCTAAGCTCTATATCTACCCTTCCTAGGACTATGTCCTGCCTTAGTAGATTATTATTTAACTGATTTAAGTTGCTATTAAATAGGTCTCTGGCTGCCTCATTTTCAACTAAGATCTTTACAACCAGCTTGCCTTCCTCCATCTTTAAATTCAAATCCACATAGCCTAACTCTTCAGGGTGGAGCTTAAGTCTCACGCTATTTTCATCCCTATTTAAGTCCATAAATTCTATAATCTTGTCATTGATGCTTTCTATATTCTCCCTAAAGTCCACCTGCTCAGCCACATCTGCTACTTCAAGTTCTACTTCAGTGGAAAGGTTATCGAATCTTACATCCAGCTGGTTAAATAAGGATCCTCCCTTAGCTATATTCTTATTTCTTATTTCCTTATCTTCTTCCTTAAGGCTTAATGAATCCAGCTCCTCTCCTACTGCCAATTCATCTAGCTTTTCGCTTTTAAATTGCAAATCATCTA
>JAAYLY010000119.1 GCA_012521625.1 Tissierellia bacterium
ATAAGAATTTATGGTAGGTTCTGTCAAGGACGTTTTTTCCCTTGACAGGTTCTAACAGAAATTCTAAAATGACTTAGCAAAAAAAATTAAATTATTTCTTGACATTTAATAGCTGGTCTTTATTATATATATTAACAAAGGACTATTTATTTAATTTTTCCTTAATAAATTCTCCTATAATTTCCTCTAGATTTGGGCTGCCTACTTCATCTAGCTCATAGTGGACCCTTGTATAGGGTTTATTTATATTGATAACCCTAGCTAAGTCAATAGGTGTGGCTATGACTACAGCTTCACAGTCGGTCTTGTTTATGGTCTCTTCTAGGTCCTTAAGCTGTTGTTTACCATATCCCATGGCTGGTAGCAATATACCTATTTCTGGGTAGGTTTGAAAGGTTTCCTTTAGGCTTCCTACCGTATATGGGCGTGGGTCTACTAGTTCCTTAGCATTGAAACGCTGAGCTGCTACTGTACCAGCACCCATCTTCATTTCACCATGGGTTAGGGTAGGTCCATCTTCTACTACTAAGACTCTTTTTTCTTCAATAATTGTAGGATCGTCTACACTTATCCTAGAATTTGCCTTGATAATCTTAGCCTTAGGATTTACAGCCCTAATGTTATCTTCCACTATTTTTATATTCTTTGGATCGGCACTATCGATCTTATTGATAACTGCTACATCAGCCATCCTTAAGCTGACTTCTCCAGGATAATAGCTTAATTCATGGCCTGGCCTATGGGGATCTACTACGGTTATGGCTAGGTCCTCTTCATAGAAGGAAAAGTCATTGTTTCCCCCATCCCAAAGGATAACATCGCATCCATCAGGATCATTTTCCACTGCTCTCAGGATTTCTTCATAATCTACACCAGCATAGATAATATTTCCTCTTTCTACATGTGGCTCATACTCTTCCATCTCTTCTATAGTACAATTATGTAGTTTTAGGTCATCAACTGATGCAAATCTTTGGACCTTCTGCTTTACTAAGTCTCCATAGGGCATAGGGTGTCTAACGGCTATAACCTTTATGCCATTATCCATCAGCAATTCGATTATCTTCCTAGAGGTTTGGCTTTTACCAGAACCGGTTCTCACTGCACATACTGATATAATAGGTTTACTACTCTTTAGGGTAGTGCTCTTAGGTCCTAATAACCTAAAATCAGCACCAGAGCTGTTTACAATCGCTGATATGCTCATGACTGTTTCATAATTTACGTCGCTATAGGCAAATACACATTCATCCACGTCTAATTCTTCTATTAATTCTGCTAATCTATCTTGAGAGTAAATGGGTATTCCATTTGGATATAGTCTTCCTGCCAGTTTAGCCGGATATTTCCTATTATCTATATCTGGTATCTGGGTAGCTGTAAATGCTACTACATTGTATAATTCATTATCCCTGTAATAGCAATTGAAATTATGGAAGTCCCTACCAGCTGCCCCTATTATAATAACATTTTTTCTCTTCACAAACTTCACCCCTTTAGTTAATTAAATAGTATACTTATTTTACACCTAAATTTATCATAAGTAAAGTTAAATATTTGACAGGATAGCGTCAATTTACTGTAGGAAAAAAATAATTATTATTCTCCCATAAATTATGAAGAAAGTTCAATTACTTATTTCAATCACTATTAGTTTAATATCATTTTTTGGTTCACTTAATAAACCATAATTTTTCATTATAGTCTTTATGTG
>JAAYLY010000120.1 GCA_012521625.1 Tissierellia bacterium
AACAATCAAGTAGACGAATCCGAAGGCCCATCGTTATAGGGGATAGGACTGTTAGGTCTGAATGAGAGATGACATTTTTTGTCATAATTAGGGTGGTACCGCGGAAGTAAATCTTTCGTCCCTATAAGTACAGTTATTAACTGTATTTATAGGAACGAAAGATTTTTTTATTTTATAAAAATATAAATCAAACTATGAAAAAAGCTTAGGCCTAAGGAAATAAAATTTTAATCCTAAAAATGCTAGCAAATTAGAAGGATTGTTTTCGATAATTTCAAATTCTTACAAAAATAGGAGGTAGTAAAATGAAAAAGGTAATAATGACTAAATTATTAATATTGGTTTTAATAGCTTCAATGATGTTAACAGCATGTAGTTCATCTGGCGGAAAGGCAAGTGCATCCAGCGATAAGGATTACAAGATTGGTATAGTACAACTGGCAGAACACCCTGCTTTAGACGATGCTAGAATGGGCTTCGAAGATGGCTTAAAGGAGTTAGGGGTAGATGCTGAAATCATCTATCAAAATGCCCAAGGTGACGTTCCTTCAACTGTTACCATGTCACAAAAATTAGTAGATGATGGAGTAGACCTTATCTATGCAATTGCAACACCTGCAGCCCAAAGTGCTAAGCAAGTAGCTAAGGATATTCCGGTACTTTTCAGCGCAGTTACAGACCCAGTTGAGGCTGAAATAGTAGCCGATTGGGTTGATGTAGGTGGTAATGTAACTGGTACTTCTGACAAGGCCCCAACCCTAGAGCAATTAAAGATGTTCAAGGAATTGGATCCGACTATTGAAACTATTGGTATCATCTATAACACAAGTGAAGCCAACTCCCAGATACAAGTGGATGAAGTTATGGAATTGGCACCAGAAGTAGGTTTAGAAGTTAAAACTGTGGGTGTTAACAATATTAACGATATGGCCCAAGCTATAGATTCATTACTATCTAAAGTAGATGCCCTATATGCCCTAAGTGACAACCTGGTGGCTTCATCGGTAGATTTAGTGGCCAACAAATTAATCCAGTACAATATGATCTCCATATGTGCTGAAGAATCCCAAGTTGGTGGTGGCCTATTGATTACCAACGGCCTTAGCTACTATGAGCTTGGTAAGCAAACAGCCCAGATGGCAAAGGAGATCCTAGTAGATGGCAAATCACCTGCAGATATTCCAGTGGGCCTTGCTGAAAAAACAGTAATAACAGTCAACGAAAAAACTATGAAAGCCCTAGGATTAGATGAAAACCACCCACTCCTTAAGGATGCCGTCAAGGTTGGAAAATAGTTCTTTTAAAAAAAATATTTTACTAACAACTTAATATCTGCTAGACTAAGATTATATCCTCTTTAAAATTTTGAGGAAATTTTAAAAAAGTGTTGACATTATCAATTTAAAGTGTTAATATAGACGTCAAATTACAAAAAATGCTATGAGGGAGAGAAAGATATCCTTAGTTATTCACAGAGAGTTGGCAAGGGTGGAAACCAATAATAACGGGATATGTAATATACACTCCTGAGCAGATCTGCTGAAAAGATAGTAGGCGGATCCGAAAGCCCATCGTTATAAGGGATAGGACTGTTAGGTCTGATTGAAGTGATGACTTTATGTCATAATTAGGGTGGTACCGCGGATATAATCTTTCGTCCCTACTTTTTGTAGGAATGAAAGATTTTTTTATTACCCAAATTTACCTAATTAATCCTTCAATCAACTAACTTTTAAAAATTTAAGGAGGATTGATTATGAAAAAGTTTAGCAGTGTAATTTTATTGGTAATGGTGGCAGTAGTTCTTTTTACAGGATGTAGTTCAGGCCAGGTTAAGGCTGAGGATGAAAACACTTTTGAGATTGGAATCCTTCAGCTGGCAGAACACCCTGCATTAGACGATGCAAGGAGGGGTTTTGAAGAGGGCTTAAAAGAATTAGGTATTGAAGCAAATATCCATTATCAAAATGCCAGTGGTGAAATACCCAATACGGTTACTATAGCTAATAAATTTGTTAGCGATGGTGTAGACCTTATATATGCCATAGCTACACCGGCTGCACAGAGCGCCAAGCAGGCAACATCTGATATACCTGTACTCTTCAGTGCTGTTACAGACCCAGTTAAGTCAGAATTGGTAGCTTCCATGGATAATCCAGGAGGCAATGTAACAGGTACATCCGATATGAGCCCAATGGATAAGCAGTTGGAGTTGTTTAAGGCCTTAGATGAGAGGATTGAAAATGTTGGAATCATATTTAATACTGGTGAACCTAATTCCCATATACAGGTGGAGTTTGCAAAGAAGATAGCTCCTACTTTAGGACTTAATATAGTTGAGGTTGGAATCAATAACATTAATGATATCCCCTTAGCTTTAGACTCTATTATAAATAAAGTGGATGCCTTATACACTATAACAGACAATATGGTGGCGTCTAGTATATCCTTAGTAGCCAATAAGGCCATAGAAAATGGATTGATTACCGTTGGGGCTGAAAGTGCCCATATAGATGGTGGAATTCTAATTACAGATGGTATTAGCTATTACGAATTAGGTAAGCAAACAGCTAGAATGGCAAAGGAAATCTTAGTAGTTGGTAAATCACCTGCTGATATTCCAGTAGAAACTGCTAAGAATACGAGTACAGTCTACAATGAGGAGACTTTAAAACTATTGAATTTAGATGAGGACCATGAGGTATTTAAGAATGCATCTAAAATCCAGTGACAGATGGAGGTTTTAAACTATGAAATTATTATTGACTAGTGTAGAACAAGGGCTGATATTTGGCATTTTGGCCATGGGTGTCTTTATAACTTATAAAATTTTAGATATGGCTGACCTATCCGTTGAAGGGACCTTTCCCTTCGGCGCCTTCCTCTTTGCCAAGTTCATAAGCCTAGGCATTAATCCAATATTAAGTACCCTACTGGCCTGCTTATTTGGAAGTTTGGCAGGACTATTAACTACACTCTTATTTACACAACTAAAAATTAGGCCTATTTTAGCCGGTATACTAACTATGACTATCCTATATTCAGTAAATCTAAAGATAAACGGCCGTTCAAATATACCCCTATTTGATTATGATTCCGTATTTGATCTAGGTTCTACCCTGCTAGTACTGATTATCATCGCCCTATTAGTGAAGGTGCTATTAGACCTATTCCTAAAGACTGAAACAGGCTACCTGCTAATAGCCACCGGTGATAATGAAGCCCTAGTAAAATCCCTAGGGGAAAACTGCAACAAATACAAGCTAATCGGCCTTATGATAGCCAATGGCCTTGTGGCCTTAAGCGGTGCCTTAATGGCCCAACACCAAGGTTTCGTAGATATTACCATGGGGGCTTCCATAATCGTAGTAGCCCTAGCATCTATAATAATTGGGGATACCATCAAGAAAAAATCCAGCCTATTAAAGAGTACCACAAGGGTTATTATAGGTGCCATAATTTATAAGATCATCGGCGGAATCGCCATAGATCTAGGTCTAAATCCAGACGATTTAAAGGCAGTAAACGCATTTATCGTAATCGCATTTATAGCTTACAACAATGTGGCCTTAGACCTATTTAAATTCAACGGTAAAGGAGGAGGGGTTAAGAATGTTACGAATACTCAACCTGTCCAAGAGCTTCAACAAAGGTACTGAAAACCAAGTTGATATATTCACCAACTTCAACCTAACTATAGAGAAGAATAAGTGTACAGCCATTATCGGCCCTAACGGCTGTGGCAAGAGTACCCTACTAAACCTTATAAGTGGAACTTTCAAGGCTGATGATGGCCAAATCCTACTTAATGATAAGGATATAAGCAATTTAACGGAAGAAAAGAGAGCTCTTTTTATAGGTAGAGTCCATCAGGACCCCTCCATGGGCGTATCCCCTACCCTTACTATTTTAGAGAATATGTCCTTAGCCGATAAGAAGGGGGAAGGCTTCAGCCTGCGAAGGCTAGTAAATAAGGATAGGATTCCTAAATATGTTGAACTCTTAAAGGACTTAGATTTAGGTTTGGAAAATAAGTTAAATACCCAGGTTAAATACCTTTCAGGAGGTCAAAGGCAGTCCCTATCCCTACTGATGGCCACCATGAAGTTTCCAGACCTGCTGCTGCTGGATGAGCATACGGCAGCCTTAGACCCTAAGACTTCCCATGTGGTCATGATGAAGACCAAGGAGCTCATAGAAAAGTATAAGATGACTACCATCTTCATATCCCACAACATGAGGGATGCCATCCAGTACTCCGACCGGGTCATAATGCTGGATCAGGGTCAGGTCATCTTAGATAAGGCAAGTAAGGAACTTACAGAAGAAGAACTTATGGATATCTATAGAAGAAAACTAGATGAGCATTTATTACACTAAAAAACTCAGGATTGTCCTGAGTTTTTTATTTTATCAAATTCCACTCTTACTATGTTGATTATTACCATAGC